>NZ_VCIW01000030.1 GCF_005765165.1 Paenibacillus antri
GCGGTGAATTGATAAAGAAGACAAAGAAAAAAAGACCGCTGAATGTCTCAGCGGCCAAACTTGAAAAAATTGTATGCGTTTTTCAGTGCTCTTCCGGTTGCGGGGCTCCTCTTTTTTGTGCTCGTTTCCTTCGCTGCATCGGAAGGCGACATCGTCCCAATCCGAGGCCATCGACCGGGCCTCTCGTTCCGAACGAAAAAAGCTGCCGGAGCCGGCAGCTTTTTTCTTCCTCGTTTTCCGGGTAAGGCGAGAGGGCGGCGCGGAACCGTACTCCCGTTCGGGCAAGTCGGCGTTCCGGTGTTTACTCCGTATAAAGTCGGTACAGCGACTGCGTGCCCTTCTCCGCGAAGCCCAAGTCGCTCAGCCGCTCGTACAGCGTCCGCGCGAGTGCCAGTCCGGGCAGCTCGAGCCCCATCTCCTCCGCGCTGTCCAGAGCGATCTTCATGTCCTTGATGAAGTGTTTCACATAGAAGCCCGGCTCGAAGTTGCCCGCGACGATGCGAGGAGCGAGATTGCTGAGCGACCAGCTGCCCGCCGCGCCCGATTCGATGCTCGCCAGCACCGTGCTCGGGTCGAGTCCCGCCCGCTTCGCATACGCGAGCGCCTCGCACACGCCCAGCATGCCGCTCGCGATCGCGATTTGATTGCACATCTTCGTATGCTGCCCCGCGCCCGGCCCGCCTTGCCGTACGACGTTCTTGCCGAGCACGTCGAAGATCGGCCGCATGGCGTCGAACGCCGCTTGCCCGCCGCCGACCATGATCGACAACCGCGCCTCCCGCGCGCCGACGTCGCCGCCGGATACCGGGGCGTCCAGCGCCTCGACGCCGCGTTCGGCGGCGGCGGCGTGAATGCGCCGCGCCAGCGCGGGGCTCGACGTCGTCATATCGATGAGCGTCGCGCCCGGCTTCGCGTTCGCCGCGAGGCCGTCCTCCCCGAGATAGACCGCCTCGACGTCCGAGGGGTAGCCGACCATCGTAATGACGACGTCGCAGGCCGGCGCCAACGCGGCGGGCGACTCATGCCATGCCGCCCCCCGGGCGAGCAGCTCCTCCGCCTTCGATTTCGTTCGGGTGTACACGTGCAGCCGGTGCCCCGCCTCCAGCAGATGCCCGGCCATGCTTCTCCCCATAACGCCGGTTCCGATAAATCCGATATCCATGTCCATGCGCCTCCTATCTCAACGATTCTAGTTGTATATAAATTATAGCCGTTCGTGCTATAATCGCCAAAAAAAGGGTAAGGAGCGTGGATAAGTGAACATCGTCATCGCACCGGATTCGTTCAAAGGCTGTCTGTCGTCGGAGGCCGCCGCGGACGCGATCGAAAGAGGCATACGACGCGTACTCCCGGAGGCGCGCATCGCGAAGGTACCGATCGCCGACGGCGGCGAAGGGACGTTGGACAGCTTGTTGGCGTCCGCTGGCGGGAGACGGGTGCCCGTGCGGGCGAGAGGGCCGCTCGGCGACGAGGTCGAGGCCGAATTCGGCGTCCTCTCGGGAAGCGGCGCCGCCGTCATCGAGATGGCGAAGGCGTCGGGGCTCGGCCTCGTCGAAGATGCGGACCGGCGAAACCCGCTGCTCGCCACGACCTACGGAACCGGGCAGCTCCTTCGAGCGGCGCTCGACGAGGGCTGCCGCGACTTCATTCTGGCGGTCGGCGGCAGCGCCACGAACGACGGCGGCGCCGGCATGCTGCAGGCGCTCGGCCTGCGGCTGCTCGACGCCGACGGCGCGCCGGTCGAGCCCGGCGGCGGGGCGCTAGCGCGCATCGCGGCGATCGACGACGCGGCGTGGGACCCGCGCATCGCCGAGTCGCGGTTCGTGCTCGCCTCGGACGTGTCCAACCCGCTGCTCGGACCGAGCGGCGCGAGCCATGTCTTCGGGCCGCAGAAGGGCGCGACTCCGGAAGACGTCGAGGAACTGGAACGCAACATGGCGTCTTGGGCGGACGTCGTCGAACGGGTTACCGGCGTTCGGCTGCACGACTTGCCCGGCGCCGGAGCGGCGGGCGGCCTCGGCGGGGCGTTCCTGGCTTTCTTCCCGGCGGAGCTGCGCCGCGGCATCGACGTCGTGCTCGAGGTGTCGCCGTTCCGAGACGCGCTCCGCGACGCGGACCTCGTCATTACCGGCGAAGGCCGGATCGACAGCCAGACCGCATCGGGCAAGACGCCGATGGGCGTCGCGCAGGAGGCGCGGAAGGCGGGCGTGCCGACGATCGCGATCGCCGGCTCCGTCGGACCCGGCATCGAGGCGCTGTACCCGCACGGCATCGAAGCGGTGTTCAGCCTCGCGAACGGCCCGATGAGCCTGTCGGAGGCGATGGACCGCGCGGAGCCGCTGCTGGCGCACGCCGCGGAGCAAGTCGTTCGCGCGCTTCGGGTCGGTGCCTCCGGCCGACGGGATGCGTAACGAAGACAAGAAGAAGCCCCGCCGGGGCGCCGCGGATGAACATCCGCGCCGCTTCCCGTGCGGGGCTTCTTGCTTATCGGCCGGCGAATTCGCGCAGCCAAGCGACCGAGCGAGCGACGTCCTCGGTCATCGTGCGAACCGGCCGCGTCTCCGGCGGATGCCACAGCTCCATCGCCAGCCAGCCGCCGTAATTCGCCGCGCGCAAAGCTTCGAGGAATGCCGCGAGGTCGATGTCGCCTTCGAGCAAATCCTCCGTCGGCGTCCGCCCGCGTTGGTTCCGCAGATGGACCGCGTACACGCGCTCCGAATACCGCGTCACCCACTCGATCGGGTCGCAGCCGGCGACGTGCGCCCAGCCCGTGTCCACGCACAGCCCGACGGCCGCGTCGGCGTATTGCGCGACCATTCGCAGGTCGGCCAGCGCCTGCTCCCGCTCCGCGGCGTGATTATGAAGGCTCAGCCGCAGCCCGAGCGCGCCAGCGCGCTCCGCTAATCGGGACAGGTGCTCGCCCTGCCGCTGGAGCAAGCTTTCCGGCCGCGGGAGCGGCGCTTTCCAGCCGCCGTACGGATCGGCGTTCACGATCAGATCGGTGCCGCCCGCCGCGGCGAGACGCTCCGCGAACGGCAGCACCTCCGCCTCCAGCGCGTTGTATTCGCCGTGCAGCGCGACGCCGACGTACGAGGCGGAGACGGCGAGTCCGGCCGCGCGGACGAGCGCCAGCTTCTCCGGCGTCGCGTCCGTCTCGACCGCGTCGAGTCCCGCCTCGGCGCAGGCCGCGTACAGACTCTCCCACGTCGGCTCCTTCCCGTCCGCCTTCCATCGTTCGACCCATCCGTACATATTCGATGAGATGCCCTTCGCTTTCATTCCTACGCCCCCTCGATGTCGATCGTCCGGCGCTCCCCGGTTTCCGCGCAATCGTACAGGCTTCGGATGAACCGATAATGGTCCACCGCGCGGCCGTTGACGTTCGCCAGCGACGGCAGGCCGCGAATATGGTTAAAGAAGTGTACGAGCGGGAGATCCATAACGGTGAACGGTCCGCGCTCTCCCGGATCGACGACTTCTTCGACGACCTTCCCGTCCCGGTCGGTCCGCAGCACCACAGGCTGCCTGGAATCGTAAGGCGTCCAGCGAACGGCGCCCTTGGTGCCTTCGATCTCGCCGATGAACGCTTCTTGGCCGTGCGTGCACGTGCCGCGCTCGTAATGGACCGCGACCGCGCGCACGCCTTCGCGCCGGAACGACAGGAACGCGCCGATATGATGCTCTACGTCGTAGACGACGTCCGTCGGATCGGCGGCCGTCTCCGGCTTCGCCGTCCACGCGGCGGCGATGTCGATCGAGGACGGCGACAAGACGTCCACCAGCGTCGAGATGTCGTAAGGGCCCCAATCCATCGCGATGCCCCCGCCGCTGCGCGCGCGATAGAGAAACCAGCGGCTCTGCGGCTGGTATTCGATGCCGGCGCGGCTGCGCTCCCACTTGTTGACGAACGTCACGTGGTAAATCTCGCCCAAGACGCCCGATTGCACCACGCGCTTGACCGCTTCGTTATGCAGCATGCCCTTGTACCGCACGGCGCAGCAGCCGAGCAAGAGGCCGCGCTCCGCGGCCAGCCGCTCCATCTCCTCCGCCTCTTCGACGTTCATCGCGAGCGGCTTCTCGCACAACGCGTGGCGGCCGGAGTCGAACGCGAGCCGTACGCCGTCCAGATGCAGGAACGGCGGCGTCGCCACGATGACGATATCGTCGTCGCGCGCCGCTTCGGAGGCGAGCATCTTCGCCGCGTCGTCGTACGCCGCAGCCTCCGGATACGCTTCTCGGAACGACGCGAGCGCCGCCGGATTCGGATCGGCGACGCGCAGCTCCGCCGGTTCGGGCAGCTTCGCCGCCGCCGCGGCGTGCGTGCGGGCGATGACGCCGGCACCGATCAAGTAAATACGCATTAGGATCACCTCATGTGGGAATCTTCTTCCGATGACTTCCACTCTACCATCGGCGCCGCCCCGGCGCTCGTCCAAGCCGTCGCGAAACTCGTCATTTTGTACACGGCATCGGCCGACAAGCGTTATAATGAAGTTCAGGTGATTCAAACATGTACGTAGAACAGTTCCGTCTATCGCGCAATTTCGCGTTCTTCCGGGGACGCGGCACGGACGAAGCGCATGAGCTGCATATCCACGACTGCCTCGAGGTCGGCGCCTTGCTCGAAGACGAGCTCGAGTACCGGTTCGGCGGCCGTACGTACGAGGGACGGCCGGGCGACGTATTTCTCTGCCGGCCGTTCGAGCCGCATTGGAGCTTCGCGAAGCCGGGCGGCCGCTTCGAGCAAATCATCGCGCTCTTCACCCCCGCCGCGATTCGATCCTTGCCCGACCGAGGCAGGCTGCTCGCGCCGTTCTACGCCGGCGTCGACGTCCCGCCGGTCATTCCGGGAGACGCGCCGCAAGCGAGGGCGATCGTGAATGCGGCGCGGCGGGCGATGGAGACGCAGGAGCGAGCCGAGCCCGCGTGGGTGACGCGGCAATTCATGTATTTGATCGACATCCTGCTGCAGGTCGACGATTACGCGCTCGCGACCCAGCGGGCGGGCGCCGGGAGCGAACCGCCGAGCCGAGCCGAAGCCGCCGAGTGGGTCGGGCTGCTGTTGGATTGTTACCGAGACCCCGAAGCCGGCGAGAAGCTCATCCAGGGCGCCGGGGTCGGGCGGACGCTGCTATACCGCGAATTTCGGAACATGACCGGCCTCTCCCCGCAAGCGTTCATCAATCGGCTCCGGGTACACACCGCGATGGATTTGCTCCGCTCGACCGACGAACCGATGATCGAGCTCGCCGAATCGAGCGGCTTCCAATCGCTCAGCGCGTTCAACAAGCAGTTCCGCGCGTATGTCGGCTGCGCGCCGCGGGAATACCGCAGCCGCTTCCGGACCTAATCCCGGAGTTGCCTATGACCCTGAGAAGTAAATTACCCGCGGATATGTCGTTTCCCCTCGAGCATGTGATCGATTCCATATAGTTCCATTAGCGTGTGGAGTATCATGGAAACGTGGGATAATCGGCAGCAATCCAGGGGGAACGACTGTGAACCAGACCGCCGCTTCAAAACCGTCCACGATTCTAGCAACGCTCGTCGGAATACTTTCATTGGGGGCCGCGACGGCCGGACTGTCGACCGGCACCCAGGGCACCGTACGTTCCGCGCTCACCGTCTTCGGCGAAACCGTCCCGCTTTACGGCCATGGTTTATACCGCCACGATTCCATTTCGGTCGCGGAGCAAGCCGTGGGACAAGACATCGTTACGTTGGGCGTTGCAATCCCGTTGTTAGGGTTAGCGCTCTTCCTCGCCCGCAGAGGGCGGTTGAAAGGTCAGCTGCTGTTGACCGGCACTTTCGGCTACTTCTTTTATACGTATGCTTCATACGCCTTCCTCGCGATGTACAACGCATTTTTCCTCGTCTATGTCGCCGTCATGTCGCTCAGCTTGTTCGGCTTCGTCCTGTCGTGGTCGTCTGTCGATCTCAAGAAACTTGCCCCGTCGGCGCAGCCGAAATTCCCGGCGAAACGTACGGCAGCGTTCCTATTCTTCGCCGCTGCCGCCGTCGGGCTCATGTGGACGGGACGAATCGCGCCCGGATTATTCAGCGATCCCATGCAGCCGCCTATTGGTCTCGATCATTACACGACGCTGGTGATCCAAGCGTTGGACCTCGGGATCGTCGCGCCGGCCGCCGCCGTAGCCGCCGTTCTGCTCCTTCGGAAGAAAGCAAGCGGTTATTTACTGTCGTCCGTCCTCGTCCTGAAGGAATGTACGATGTTAACCGCAATATCATCGATGCTGGTTCGCATGCGGATGGCGGGCGTAGAAATATCCATCGTCGAGCTGCTGTTATTTCCGGCGATGAATGCGGTAGTCGTCTATTTGCTTATTGCGATGCTTAGAAGCCTGAACGAAATCGATGCCCCGGGGAGGACGCCGACATGAGGAAGGCGATCGTGTATGCGACGCGGTACGGATTTACGGCGGAGGTGGCGGCCGCTTTGCGGGACAGACTGGGGCGCGACACGGAACTGTTCGACTTGGCCGTCGCGGGGGACGTCGACCCGGAGCCTTACGACGTCGTCGTGTTGGGGTCCTCCGTCTACATGGGCCGCGTACAGCGCGCCATGCGAAATTACGTTGAACGGTATCGGACCCGATTGGCCGCCAAGCGGTACGGCCTATATATATGCGCGGCAAACCCGGATCCTCTCGTTAGAGAACAGGAGCTGCGTGCCGCTTATTTTCCGCTGTCCTGCGAAGGGGCGGCGGCGACGGCGGTGCTCGGCCATGCGGTCCGCTTCGAACGACTCGGTCTCGTCGATCGGTTCGTCGCCCGCGCGGTGCTTCCGGAAGGCTCGGTTCGCGAACCGAGCGAGGAGGAACTCGATCGTTTCGCCGAGCGACTGCTCTCCGGCACGCCTTCCTGATCAAGAGACATCAGCCGAGAAAGACCCGCTGCTAAAGAAACGCCGGCGTCGCTCCCGCGACGCCGGCTGCCTGCCATCTATTCTCTCTTCAACAAGTCCAGCCTTAGCGGCGTGAACGCGTCGAGCAGCGCCGACGGCTCCAGCGCCTTCACGCCGTGCTTCGCCCCGCCGGGAATCGTAATCGTGTCTCCCGCCTGCAGCACGGTGACGCGGCCGTCGACGCGAAACTCGATGCGCCCCTTCAAGCAATAGCTCATCTGCTCGTGCGGATGCGAATGCTCGTATCCCTCGGCCCCTTCCTCGAAGTGGACCTCCATCATCATCAGCTGTTCCCCCGGGCCGAAAATTTTGCGTTTCACGCCCGGCTCCGCGTTTTCCCACTCGCCTGTGTTCGCCAATCGTACCGCTCCTCTCGAGGGATGTAATCGCTTTACTCCGTTTTCCATCATACCCGATGAAGAAGCGGCTCGTATACCTTAACGAACACGATATTTCTCGAAGAAGCTCGGAATCACTTCCGTAGAAGCGCCCGGCAGCTGCGGCAGCGCGTAGCGTCCGTCCTTTACTGTGGCGGGCTCGACGAATATGTCGCGGATCCAAGGAATGTACTCGAGCATAATCGCGTTCGGCGTCGCGGCCGCGAGATGCTGGTGAATTTGCCCCATATCGCCGACATGCGGAACGACCGGCAGATCGTACGCCGCCGCCAGGTTCGCCACCTGCATCCATTCGGTCACGCCTCCGACCCGCGTGCAGTCCACCTGCACGTATTCGACCGCTTCCGCTTGAATATAGTCGCGGAACGCGTATTTCGTATACACGTGCTCCCCGAGCGCGATCGGCACGTTCAGCTCCCGCGCCAGCTTGCGGTGCCCGGCGACGTCGTCGGGGTTGAGCGGCTCCTCCAGCCAAAACAGATCGAACTGCTCCAGCTTCTTCCCCCACGTCATCGCCGTGTTAACGTTCCATTGCTGATTGACGTCGATCATCAGAATAATGTCCGGACCGATCGCCTCGCGCACCGCCTTGACGCGTTCGAAGTCCTCCCGCGGATCCGGCTTGCCGACCTTCATCTTCACCCCGGTAAAGCCTTGCTCCACATACGACGTAATATCCTTAAGAAGCCGTTCCTTCGACCAGTTCAGCCATCCGCCGTTCGTGTTGTACGCTTTGATCCCGTCCGACTTGTGCCCGCCGAGATATTGCCATAACGGCTTATTCGACGCCTTCGACATAATGTCCCAGAGGGCGATGTCCACCGCGGCCAACGCCATGTGCGCGATGCCCGCGCGTCCGACCCAGTGCAGCTGCCCGAACCGCATGCCGTCCCACAGCTCCTTAACCATGAACGGGTCCTTCCCGAGCAGGACGGGCGCATAATATCGATCGATCGCGCCGGCGATCAAGTCGTCTCCATAGGCGCACGTCCCCGTGTACCCGTACCCGACGATGCCCTCGTCTGTCGTAATGCGCACGCCCGGCAGTCCCCAATGCGTCGGCGAATTAATGGCGTCGGTTATCGGCGGGGTAAGCGGCACGTGCAGGACGAAGCTTTCGACGTTTACGATTTTCATGGCTGTTACACACTCCTAACTCTCAGATTTTCGTATATCATGTATGATCATTTCGAAAAAGAAACCCTAATACCCCAACGACGCACCGCCGTCCACCGGCAGCGCGACGCCGGTGACGAACCCGGCATCGTCGCAGGCCAAATACAGCGCGGCTCTCGCGATTTCCTCCGGCGTCGCGCAGCGGCCAAGCGGATGCATCTCCTCCAGCGCACGCGACGCCGCGGCCGGATCCGGCTGCCGCTCCACCCAATCCTCCAGCAGCGGCGTCATGACGCCGGCCGGGCAGATGCAGTTGACCCGGACGCCGTCCGCGGCGTAATCGAGCGCGAGCGACTTCGTCAGCGCGATGACCGCCCCTTTGCTGGCCGAGTACACCGGGTTGTTCCGTTGTCCGAGCAATCCGTTCAAGGAGGCCAGGTTGACGATCGAGCCCCGGCGTCTCCGCAGCTCGGAAATGCACGCTTTCGTCGTCAAGAAGACGCTCTTGACGTTACTATCCATCACGCGCTGCCAATCGGCTTCCTCCACGTTCTCGAGCGGCCCCGGGAGGATGACCGACGCGTTGTTCACTACCGCGTCGATGGAGCCGAACGTATCGATCGTCGTTCGCGCAAGCTTCCGCACGTCCGCGTCCAACGAGACGTCCGTTCGAACCGCGATCGCCCGACCGCCTCCCTCGTTAATTTCCCGCGCAACGCGGGCCGCGGCCGCTTCGTTCCGATCCGCGACGACGACGTTCGCGCCGCGGCTTGCGAACAGCGCCGCGATCGCTTCGCCGATGCCGGAGCCGGCGCCGGTCACGATCGCGGTTTTCCCGTCTAAACGCATCCCTCAGCCCTCCCGTTCCTAGTCCTTGGTCTGCAGAAACCTCAAGTTCGTACGCTCCCGCGATCGTTCGATATGTTGCCGCATCGCGTCGGCGGCGCCGGCGGCGTGGCGCGCGGCGAGCCGCTCCACGATGCTCTGATGCTCGCGCCATTCCACGTCCGCATCGTCCATCTCGAGATGGAGCCGGATGAAGCCGAGATACCGTTCGATTCGTTCGATGTAACCCCTAACCGTCACGCGAAGATTCGCGTTGCCGCAATAATCGAGAATCGCGCCGTGCACCGATTCGTTCATCTCCGCCACGAACTTCAGCCGCCCTTCGGCCGCGTCCGGCAAGTCGCCGCGATGCGACGCCATGAAGCGCTCGAGCCGCGCCAACGCTTCGTCCGGAATGCGCGGCGAGGCTTTCTCCGCCGCGAGCGGCTCCAGCGCCAGCCGAATTTCGAACAGCTCGTTCAGGTCCTGTTCGCTCATGCCGTTAACGAACATGCCCTTGAAGGGCACGACGTGCAAATAGCCCTCCGACTGCAGCCGCGACAACGCCTCGCGAATCGGGATGTTGCTCACCTCGAGCGTCCGCGCCAGCTGATCGATGTTGACCTTCTCGCCGGACTTCAGCCGGTTCGAGAGAATGTCTTCTTTAATCATGCGATAAATTTCGTCCGTTAGGTTAACTCTGCTGATTTTCCCGCTCATGCGAATCCGTCCACCGCCTTTCCACATAATATATCATGTATGATCGGCGGCGTACAGCGAAACCAGGCGCTCCGGCATGGCCAGGCGCCTGATTCGGTAACGTACGTTATTTCGCGGAAGCGTCGTACGCTTCTTGCAGAATTTCCAAGTAGCGATCGAGACCGAGATCCTTAAGCCCTTTGACGTACCCGTCCCAGTCCGCGTTCAGATCCTTGCTGCCGGTGACGAACTGCAGCGAGCTTTGCTCGATGTACTTCTTGATATTCGTCTGCAGCATGCTCAGCTCGTCGACTTGTTCCGGGTTAACCCAGACGGACCACATCGGGAACAGCTCCTGCGGCTCGTGGCCTTGGTACAATAAGGTCGCCTGATACAGGCGGCGCTCGTAGTTCGCCGAGTCGTAGATGTCCGTGCCCTGCACCCAGCTGTCGCGGTATTCCTTCGGCATGTAGAAGTGGCCCATGCCGCTCCAGCCCGCGTTGCGAGGCTCTTCGCCTTCCTTGGCCGGAATCGGCTTTACCATCGGCTCGACGTCTTCCCCGAGCGCGGTGTCGCCCGGCGCCGGATCTTCCCAATCGATGCCCTTCATGCCGGACGCCGCGTTCGTTTGCCCTTCAGGCGTGTACATGTAATCGGCCAGCTTGATGAGCGCGATCTGCGCTTCCTTGCTCGCCTTGTTCGTAATGGCGAATTTCGCGCCCGGCGATACGCCGCCGGCGTCATGCGTCGCGAAGGAGCCGTGCGGACCCGTCAGCGGCGGGAGCGGATTATAGTGCGCCGAACGCTCGCCGTCGAGGTTAATGAAGATGGCGGGGTGCATGCCGGCGCCGGCGCCGAGAATTTCCGCGCCCGCGTTTTCGCCGATTTTCTTGAACGCTTCCGCGTTCTGCGTGAACGCGCCCGGGTCGATCAAGCCTTCGTCGTACAGCGACTTCGCGTACGCGAGGCCTTCCTTCCACTCCGGCTTGATCGCGGCGGACTCGACCTTGCCCCCGTTCAAGTTCAAGTAGTTCCGGTCGTCGTTGTACACGAATCCGTTCATGAGGAACGGCAGCACGCGCACCCCGAAGTCTTCCGTCGAACCGCTCAGCGCCACTTCGTCCGCTTGGCCGTTGCCGTTCGGATCCTGCGTCTTGAACGCCGTCAATACGTTCTTGAACTGTTCCGGCGTCGTCGGCATGTCGAGGTTCAGCTTTTCCAGCCAATCCGTATTGATCCACATCTTGTTCGGATACGAGCAGTGGAAGCACTGCGAGTACGCGACGAGACCGTAGATGTTGCCGTCCGGCGCCGTGTTGAACGTCTTCAGCTCCGGATTGGATTCCATCGCCGCCTTGATGTTCGGAGCGTACTGATCGATCAAGTCGTTGAGCGGCACGAGCACGCCTTGTTGACCGTATTTCAGAACGTCCGCTTGGGAAAATTGATCGATGTACGCCGTCAGAATATAAGCGTCCGGATAGTCGCCGCTCGCGAGCGAGATTTGGCGCTTCTCCTTCGCTCCGTCCGACGGGATCGTCTGCCAATCGAACGTAATGCCGAACATCTCCTCGGCATGCTTCGTGAACTTGTTCGTCGCGAGGTCGATGCCTTGCTCCTGCACCGCGAACACACTGATCTCTACCGGTCCCGCGGACGTCTCCGTCGGCGCTTCCGAACCCGTCGGCGGCTCCGCCGCGGGACCCTCCGCCGCGTTCGAGCCGCCGTTCGAGCATGCGGCCAAGACGACGCTCAATGCCATTACGATCGAAAATAACCCGAGTCCAACCTTCTTCACTGGGTAACGCTCCCCTTTCGATTTCGGATTCCATTATACCCCTTTTTTCCCGATCCATCTTCGGCCGGCTACATCGTCCTCACCACCTTGCCGTCGCCGCGCCCCATATTCCGGACCTTATCCCTTCACGGAGCCGACCAGCATGCCTTGCACGAAATACCGCTGCACGAACGGATAGATGAGCAGCACCGGCAGCGTCGCCACGACGATCAAGGAATACTTCAGCAGCTCCGCGAGCTGCGCCCGCTCCACCTGAATGCTCGGGTCCATGACGCCCGCGCTGTTGTTCTGGATAATGATGCTTCGCAGCACGAGCTGGAGCGGATACAGCTTATCCGACTTCAGATAAATGAGGGCGTCGAAATACGCGTTCCACTGGCCGACGGCGTACATGAGCACCAGCACGGCCAAGATCGGCTTCGAGAGCGGCAGCACGACGCTCGTCAAGAAGTGCCAGTCGCTGCAGCCGTCGATCTCGCTCGCTTCGAACAACTCGTTCGGTATCGTCGCTTGGAAGAACGTCCGCGCGATAATGACCTGCCATACCCATATCGCGTTCGGAACGAGGAGCGCCCAGCGCGTGTCGATCAGCCCCAGCTCCCTCACGACGAGATACGTCGGGATGAGACCGCCGCCGAACAGCATCGTGAACGCGATGAACGCCATGAGGCCGTTCCGTCCGAAGAACGTCGTTCGCGACAAGGGATACGCCAGCATGACCGTCAGCGTCACGCTGATCAACGTGCCGGCCGCCGTATAAAACAGCGAATTGCCGTAGCTTCGCATAATTTGCGGCGTGCTCAGCACCGTCTCGAAGCCCCGGAAGGAGATGTCGACGGGCCAAAGCCACACTTGTCCGGACGTCACCGCGGACGGGCTGCTGATCGAGCTGCTGAGAATGTACACGAGCGGATATAGTACGATGACGAGCACGATCGTCAGAATCGTGTAAATGACGGCCATGAACAGCCTGTCGCCCGCCGATTCGCGGATCGCCCGCTTCGTACTCGTCGTTGTTGTCGTCAATTCCATAGGTGTCTGCCCCTTCCTACCAGATGCTGGTGTTCGATATGCGCTTCGCTAATCCGTTCACCAGCGCGAGCAGGACGAGATTGATGACGGAATTGAACAAGCCCACCGCCGTCGCGAAGCTGTAGTTCGCGTTCAGCAGCCCGACGCTGTAGACGTATGTCGCGATGACTTCCGACGTCGCGAGGTTCAGCGAGTTTTGCAGCAAATAAATCTTCTCGAAGCCGACCGACATGACGCTGCCGACGTTCAGAATCAAAATGATCGTAATCGTCGGCAGAATGCCGGGCAGGTCGACGTGGATGATTTTCTGCAGCCGGGACGCGCCGTCCACCTTCGCCGCCTCGTATAACGTCGGATCGATGCCCGCGAGCGCGGCCAAATAAATGACCGCCGCATATCCGGCCGTCTGCCAGACGTCGGACCAGACGTAGATCGATCGGAAGAAGCCCGGCTCCCCGAGGAAATTGATCGATTCCAGCCCCAACTGCTGCAGCGCGATGTTGGCGAACCCGAGCCTCGGCGCGAGGAACAGCATAATGATCGACACCATAACGACGGTGGAGATGAAGTACGGCGCGAACGTAACGAGCTGCACGGCCTTCTTGAAGCGGGCGCTGCGCACTTCGTTCAACATGAGCGCCAGCAAAATCGGGATCGGAAATCCCGCCAGCAACAAATAGAAGCTCAGAAACAGCGTGTTCTTCACGAGCGTCCAAAACATCGGATTGTCGAAGAACAAATTGAAATGCTTCCACCCGACCCACCGGCTGCCCCAGATCCCTTTCATGACGTTGTAATCCTTAAAGGCCAACGCCGCGTTCGCCATCGGGTAATATTTGAAAATCAGAAAATACAGCACCGGCGGCAGCACGAGAATGTACAATTGCCAATGCGTTCGAAAGCTTCTCACGGCTTGCCCCCATAACCCTTGCAGAACGATCCCTCCCAACGAATCACCGATGTAGTAGGCTGACAGCGCTTACTTCTGGCATTGATCATAGTCGATCGCTAGTGCCGTCCGTAAGGTACATTTCCGGTTTTCGACGTACCATAACGCCGATTTTCGGGGTCCATCTCTTCCTAAGAACGGCCAAAGTTCCGATGGGGGAAAAGGAAAGCGCCCCCCGGTTACGGGAGGCGCTGAAATGGGCCGCGATTCGACTGTCAATTTTCTACGGATTGCCGATAGGCGCTCGGGGACACGCCCGTCACGCGCTTGAACGCCCGACGGAACGAATGCGAGCTGTTATATCCGACGAGCGACGCGATCTCGTCGATCGTGTGGGCGCTCTCCTTCAACAGCTCGACCGCCCGGTCCATGCGCACCTGCTCCAGATGATCGGACAAGTTCGTGCCCGTCACCTCCTTGAACAGCTGCGAGATGTATTTCTCCGGCCGCTCGACCCGCTCCGCGATCCGGTACAACGTCAGTTCCGCATCGGAATATCGCTCGCCGACGAACGACTTGATCTGCTCGACGATCTTGACGTGCATGTCGTTCTTCTTGCTGGCGATCGTATGACACATCGTCTCCATGACGGCGTCGACCTCCGCTTGGAACGCATCGAGCGATTCGGTCGATTGCAGCGCGAGGATCCGGGCTTTGACGTCGACCGAGGCCTCGGATTCCTGGAACGTCTTCTGGTCGAGCAGCTTCAGCAGCGTGCCCTTGATTTCTAACGCGAGCTGGTGTTTCATCTCGGGCGACAGCTCGCGGACGTCCTTGTTCTCGCTCACGATCATCCGAACGATACGCTTCGCCTCTTCGAGCTCTCCTGCGCGGATCGTACCGAGGAGACGCAGCTCCACGTCGAGCGGATAATAGTACGTATCGCTTTCGGGCTTCGTCTCGCCGTACCAGACGACGGATTTGTCGTTCGTCCGCGTCGGGTCGACGCGTTCGAGCGCCAGCTTCGCCTGCTCGTACGCGAGGCTGACGTCCGTGATCGACGCGAACGGATTGCCGACCGCGGCGAAGACGGAAATTTTGTACTCGCGGAAGAGCAGCTCGGACAGATGCCGGAACAGCGCATCCGCTTGATCGCGGTCGAACGCGCCTTCGCTTCCTTCTTCGGAAAACAG
Source organism: Paenibacillus antri (assembly GCF_005765165.1). Classification (NCBI taxonomy): domain Bacteria; kingdom Bacillati; phylum Bacillota; class Bacilli; order Caryophanales; family Paenibacillaceae; genus Paenibacillus; species Paenibacillus antri. The sequence goes on from NZ_VCIW01000030.1 coordinate 14,876, forward strand.
CATCACGACGGATTTGTCCGCGCCCAACTCGGTGATCGGAACCGGACCGGCCAGATCGAGCATCGCCTGCTTCAGGATGAGACGCGCCGCGCTCAGCTCGTTCAACACCTCGACGTCGTTCATCCCGGAGTAGCCGTTGATCTGCACGATGCCGACGAACCCCGCGTTGCCGCCTAAGCCGGCGCCCGATTGCACCGCCGCGGCGACGATCTCCTCGCGCGACTGGAATTCGCCGGCGATCAGACGCTTGTAGAACGCGTCGCGGACGAGCGGCTGCTGCCGGCGAAGCTCCGATTCGAGCTTACGGTTGTTCGTAATCATCTCGGCGATGTTGCCTTGCAGGAAGTCGAACGCGTTGCGTCCGGTTTTCGCTTCCTGCCCGAAGACGGTGAGCATCCGGTGGATCGGCGCGCTGTTGCGGTAGGCAAGCGCCAATCCGACCAACAGTCCGGCGAACAGGGCGATGCCCGTCACGGTCCACGTAATCGACTTGATTTTGTTCGCGTTCTCGAGCAGCGCCTCCCTCGGGATGCCCGCCTGGTACACCCAGCCGTTCTTCTCGGATCGGATCGTGATGACGAGATCGTCTTCGTAAAATTGGCTGATCCGGCCCGCGTCGAAACGCGAATCCGCCGCCATCGCCGCGACCGCCGACTCTTCGATGCCAGTCAAGCTGACGACGCCGCCTTGCTCGTCGCCGACGCGAACCCAGCCGCCGTACCTGTCGGTGATACCGGACAATAGACTCGCGATCGCGGCTTCGTCGATGACGACGACGACGACCGCGGGCGACGTGTCGTGGAAGCTGTCGAGCGGAAGCGATTGCATGTACGTAATGACGGACGTGCGCTGCGTGCCAGAGACGAATTCCTTCAGCGGGATCAGCTCGCTTCGGTGCGTCGCGTCGAGCACCTGCTCCCGCCATTCCTCGAACGGGAGATCGGCGTAATGATAGATCGCGTAGTAATGCTCCGGTCGGAAGTACGCGGAGCCCGGCGCTAATACGACGTTGTAGTTCTGAAGGTAAATGAAGAAATGCCGCAGGAAATCGTTCGTTTGGCCGACGGCGGTGACGTCGCGCATCATTTTCCAAATGCCGTAGACGTTGACGCTCTCTTGGGTCGCCCTCTCGTTGATCAGCACGGCGAGGTCCTGGTTGATCGCAAGCTGCCTGGTGAGCCCTTCTACCTCCGCCATCCGGCGTTCCAACAATTCTTTGCTTTTCTGCAGCTGCGTAACGCTGTTCTCGATCGACACCGACGTCGTGACGTTGATCGAGGTGCGGTAGGACATGTAGCCGGCGATGCTCGGAATGGCGAGAATGACTAAATAGGAGATAAGAAAATTGCGGAACACCTTCGTATGTCTGAACATGCACTTGCCCCCTCTTCCATTGTAAGCGCTGTCAGTCACTCGAATGGAATACCTCCTATTATAGCAGGATCCGCACACCGCCGAAATATTAAGAGCAACCTCGAGCGTACTAGATTCCGCCGAAGTTGCTCTCGTATGTTGTCGCGCTGCCGGCCTTCGCCGCCGCTTTAAGCTCATATTCGCGCTTAGAAGCGGAATTTTCCGCTTATCTCCCCGCTTTAAGCTCACATTCGCGCTTAGAAGCGGAATTTTCCGTCCATCTCCCCGCTTTAAGCTCGTATTCGCGCTTAGAAGCGGAATTTTCCGCCCATCTCCCCGCTTTAAGCTCGTATTCGCGCTTAGAAGCGGAATTTTCCGCTTATCTCCCCGCTTTAAGCTCACATTTGCGCTTAGAAGCGGAATTTTCCGCCTATGCGCCTGCCCCGTACAACCGACACGGCAGCGGCGCCGCCGGATGCGCTACGCCGGCATCGGCGTCAAGCCAGGCCCGAACCGGTACGTCCCCCCGGGCCGCAGCTCCAGCGGCAGCGTCTTCTCCCCGTACCGCACCGTCGTCCGCCCCGCCGTGCCGGCTCGCAGCGTCGCTTCCGCGAGCGCCCCGCCTTCCCAGACGAGGTCGACCTCGACGTCGCCCCGCGCGCGAAGGCCGGCGACCCGCCCCGACGGCCAACGGCTCGGCAGCGCCGGGAGCAGGTCGAGCTCGCCCGCATGGCTCTGCAGCAGCAGCTCGGCGATCGCCGCCGCGCCCCCGAAGTTGCCGTCGATGACGAAGATGTTCGTCTCCGCCCCGGCGATGCCCGCTTTGGAGAAGGTGAACAAATTATCGAAGCACAGCTTCCCGATTAAATCCGACAGCTGTCGATGCGCCGCGTCGCCGTCGCGCAGACGGGCGAAGCAGGCCGCGAACAGCGCGAGCGTAAACTCGACGTCCTCGAGCTCCGCGCGGCTCATGCGAAGCTCGAGCGTCTTCCGGGCGGCGGCCGCCAATGCCGGCGTGCCGAACGGCGTCACCTGATTGCCGGGGAACAAGCCGTAAAGATGCGACAGATGGCGATGATCCGGCTGCGCCTCGGCGTAATCCTCCAACCATTCCTGCAGCTGCCCTCGCGACCCGACGCGCAGCGGCGGCAGCGCCTGCACCGCTTCCCGCAGCCGTTGGAGCAACGCCGCGTCCACGCCCTGCCGTTCGGACGCCTCGATGCAAAACTCGAACAGCTCCCGCACGAGCATCTGATCCATCGTCGGCCCCATCGACAGCGCATGCGACCGCAACCGGTCGTCCCCGACGTAGAAGCTGTTCTCCGGCGAATTGGAAGGTCCGGTCACGAGCCAGCCGAACTCGGGATGGATCGTCATGGAATCGAGGAAGAACGCCGCCGCTTCCTTCAGCACCGGATACGCCGTTCGGGCGAGGAACGCGTCGTCGCGGCCGAACGCATACCGCTCCATTAGATGCGTCGCGAGCCACAAGCCGCCGGTGACGTTCAGCCCCCAAGACGTCTCCCACCCCGGCGACGCGAAGCCCCACGCGTTCGTGAAGACGTGCGCGACCCAGCCGTCGCTGTCGTAGAAGTGCCGCGCCGCCGTCCGCCCCGACGACGACGCGAGCCGCTCCACGAACCGCATCAGCGGCATATGGCACTCGCCCAGATGCCCGGTCTCGACCGGGTAATAGTTCATCTGCGTGTTGACGTCCAGATGATAGTCGCAGCTCCACTGCATCCGGTTCGCCTCGCCGTCGTTCCAGATGCCTTGCAGGTTCATCGGCAGCGGGGAATCGTCCCGGGAGCCGGAGATCGTCAAGTACCGAGCGTATTGATAGAACAAGACGTACAACGCGGCGTCCTCCGGTTCGCTTCCGATCCGCCGCACCCGCTCGTCGGTCGGCAGCGAGGAGCGGCCGTCCTCGCCGATCGACAGCGTCACTCTCGAAAATAACGTACGATAATCGCGTACATGATCCGCCCTAGCCTGCTCGTAGCCCTTGCCGATCGCCCGCGACAGCGCCGAGTCGCGCGCCCCGCGCCAGTCCTCGCCTTCGGCCGCGCCGTAGTCGGTCGCGACGGCGACGTAGACGACCGCTTCGTCCGCGTCGCTCACGATCAATCCGCCGCCTTCGTCCTCGCGAACGGTGCCGCCGCGAACCGCGAGCCGAACGGCGCCAGCGCTTCGCACCCCGCAGCGGCCGTCGCTGTGCATCGTCTCGAGCGCCTGCGCCTCGAAGCGAATCGTCCCGTCGCCCGCCGAGGCGCCCAAGACGCGGACGTAGTCGTCGCCCTCGATCCGCAGCGCGAACGACACGCCCCCGGGACGGTCGCACGCGAACCGCGCGGCAAGCACGCCGTCGACGTGCGACGCGAACGCCTCGCGCCGGAAGCGCGCGCCGCCGTTCGAGTAGGACGTCGAAACGACGGCGCGCTCGAGATCCAGTTCGCGCTCGAGCCCCTCGCCCGCCGGATCGAACGTTAGCGCCACGCGGCATAACGGCAAGTTCGTGCCGAAGTTGCGCTTCGCCGGCTGCAGCCTTGCGCGAGCCTCCGCCTCTCCGCGTTCGAAGTCGCCCGCGAAGAAATCGTCCTGCATCCGCCGGAGATCCGCCTTCGCATTCGAGGGCGGATCGAGCGGCTCCGGCCGCCCCGACCAGAAGGTCGTCTCCGTCAAGCACCACGTCTCGGCGCCGATCCCTCCGTACACGACCGCCCCCAATCGCCCGTTGCCGATCGGCAGCCCTTGCTGCCAGCCCGACGCCGGGCGGTCGTACCATATGCGTAAGCTGCTTGCCACAGCGCTCCCCCTTTTCACGAATATATAATATATCATGTATGATTTATACGATAGGTTCACTATAGCATCGCTTCCTAAAGCTGTAAAGACGCAGCAGACGTACGCGCTCGCAACGAAATAACCATTTCCTATATCTCCATCCTTTTAATGGATGTATTATACTTCATTGACATGATGTACCAGTTTTGATATGGTGGCGGAGAGAGACATTTCGCTTCCGTACAGCGAAGTGTCTTTCCTTCATTTTGCCGTCGTTTTACATTAAATGGCTATGGAAGGTGATGCTGTGTTTCCCGTCTTTATTCCGCCCCACGCGATATCGATCATCCTCGTAAAGGAGAGAACGACAAATCATGACCCATAGCTTATTATTAGAAGGGCCGCGTCTTCAGTTGTTAAATCAGCTCGTCTATTTCGAGGATCACCGGGCGCGCTTCTTGGACGAGCATTATCCGGAGCAAGGGCAAGCCAGAAGCCTCGTCGAGAAGACGCTGCGCATCTATGCCTCCGTGCTCGAAGACATTCTGGAAGGGGTCACCTTCCCCGACCTGCACGCGATCGCGTTGATCGGCAGCGAGATCGAAATCCGTTACCTGGACGACGGAAGCCGCGAAACCTACGCCCTCGTCCTGCCGCACGCCGCGGATCCGGACATCGGCCGGTTGTCCTTCCTGTCTCCGCTCGGCTTCCAATTGCTAATGGCTCGCAGGGGCGAAACCTATGAGCTGGATCTTCCCGCCGGCGTCGTTCGCGTGCGGATCGAGGGGGTTCGCTTTACCCAAGGAGGTGAAACCGCTTGATTCAAGTGAAAGAATTTCTAGACAGCGAGCATTCGCTCGCGGTAGACGAAGCGAATGCGTTCCTAGCGCAGCTGAAAGAAGAGGATATCGTCGAAGTGAAATACGGCTCGATCATTAAGAAATCCATCAACGGGACGGAAGGGCAGCGAAGCGCTATCCTGATCGTCTATCGGAAACCGAACTGAGGCCGAGATCGACGGCCCCCGACGCGAAAGAGAGCCCCGGAGGGCTCTCTTTTTCTTACCTTTTCATGAACGACAGCAGCTGAGCGATCAGCACTAACAAAATCGTCGCTGCAAAAAGAGGTTTATATAGAAGCGATGGAAGAATCAACAACAGCTTGAAGTGATGCAGCACGAGGATCGCGAAATTCAGAAGCAACAGCGCGAAGCTCAGTCCGTTCAGGAACGACGAGGCTCTCATCATGCGCTACCCGCCTTTTTCGAGATATGGGCCATACCGGTTCGGAACGACTCCCCGATTCCGCAACGGCGCTATAACGCGAAAGGCGGCATCCCTCCTCCACGGATATCGGCGCGCGCGAAAGGCGCATGCATCCCCGATCTTCATACTAGGCTCACCCTCCCGTGACGATGACGCGCGCTACGCCGCGCGAAGCGCTGTTCCTAGGATATGCGCCGCCGGCTCGGCACAATGTCTATTTCCGTTGGGGAAAAGGCGAAGCCGCCCCCGAATCGTCCGATGCGGACGTTCGGGAGCGGCCCCTAGCTCCGCGCTCAGTCTCGGCTCAGCCTCGACCAAGCGCGTTCGATGTCCCCGATCAGCACGTCGGGATCCTCCAAGCCGATATACAGCCTTGCGATCGACGGACTCTCGCCGCCTTGATTCCACCGGGCCGGCGCTTCGCCGACCGTGACCAAGCTTTCGTATCCGCCCCAGCTGACGCCGATGCGGAAGTATTCCAGGTCGTCCGCCCAGGCTTTCAGGGAAGCCACGGGATGCCGCGTCACGAAGGAGAACAAGCTGCCGTACCCTTGCAATTGCTTCTCCGCGAGCTCCCGTTGGGGATGCGCCGGAAGTCCCGGGTGGTTCACCCTCACGACGTCGTCTTTGCGCAGCAGATGCTCCGCCACCCGCAAGCCGCTCGCTTGATGCCGCTCCATCCGAAGCGGCAGCGTGCGGACGCCGCGCGTAATGAGCGAAGCGGTGTGGGCCGTCATGACGCTGCCGAGCAGCATGTAGCTCCGGTTGCTGATCGTCTCGACCAAGTCGCGCCGGCCGACGACGACGCCGCCTAAGCTGTCGCTATGTCCGGAGAAATATTTCGTAAGCGAATGAACGACCAGATCGATGCCCATCGAGATCGGTCGCTGGAAGACCGGCGTCGCCCAAGAGTTGTCGATGACGGTGAGCGCGCCGGCTTCTCGAGCGATGGCCGCGACCCCCTCCAAATCCTGGAGCTCGAACAGTCCGGACGTCGGACTCTCTAAATATATCGCCTTCGTGTTCGGTCGAATCGCCTGCCGGAAGGCGTCCAGCTCGGCGCCGTCGACGAACGTCACCTCGACTCGATACCTCGTCGAGAGGTCCGCGAGGAATTCCCGCGTCGGTCCGTACGCTTGGTCGACGCAGACGATATGATCTCCCGTCTGCAGCAGGGCATGCAGCGTGCCCGCGATCGCGCCCATGCCGGAGGCGAAGCAGCGGGCTTGCTCGCCGCCTTCGAGCTCGGCGATGCGCCGCTCCAAATACATGACCGTCGGATTATTCCCTCTCGAATACACATGCGCGGCGAGCACGTCCTTCATGGCGCAATCGAAGGAGGCGTGGTTCTCGAACGCGAACAAGCTGTTCTGGTATAGCGGCATCGTCACGGCGCCGTGATGGCGCGTGTCCACCGGATCGTGAGCGACTAATGTTTGCATATGACGTTCCGCGTCGCGATTGATCATGTATCTCCCCTACCCTTATCCGATCCCTCTGTCTCTAGCCTTTTTCGGCGCCTTGCGTTAACCCTTCTACGATGTATCTTTGCGCGAAAGCGAACAAAATCACGGTCGGGATCACGGACAATACCGTGCCGGCGGACATGGCGCCCCAATCCACGTCGAACTTCATAATGAACGAGTTCATCGCGACCGGCAGCGTCTTCATCGACTCGCTGTCGATGAACATGACCGCCGCGAACAGCTCGTTCCAGTTCTGCACGAAGGCGAAGATGAACGTGGAAGCGATGCCGGGCAGCATGACCGGCAGAATGACCCGATATAAGGAGCCGAGTCTGGAGCAGCCGTCGATCATCGCCGCCTCTTCCAGGCTCGAAGGAATGCGCTGGAAGAAGCCGCGGAGCATAATCGTCGAGAACGGGATCAAGCCGACGGTGTACAGAATGAGCAGCGAAAACCGCGTATTGATCAGATCGAGCTCCGCCAATAACAAGTAGAGCGGCGCCAGCGAAACGAAGCCCGGCAGCATCTGGGTCGAGAAGAACGCCATCATGATTTGTTTATGACCGCGGAACGTGAACCGAGCCATGACGTATGCGCTGAGAATCGAGATGGCGATGACGATGACCGCCGACAAGACCGAGACCAGCAAGCTGTTCCCGATGTATACGTGAAATTTCGATATTTTGAAAATATTGATGTAATTTTCCAACGTGAATTGCTGCGGCCAATAGTGCAACGGGAAGGAGAAAATATCCTTCTTCGGCTTCAGCGAGGTCATGACGATCCAATACAAAGGAAACACCATCAAGATGAGATGGAGCGATAAGTACAGCACTTTCAAACTAAGGAGAACGCGAGTCTTGGTCATCTTAGAAGTCCCCCACTTTCTCGGACTTCGTCACGAATAAATAGAAGACAGTATACAGCATAAGCATGGCGAGCATAATGACGCCGATCGCCGATGCGGAGCCGTAGTCGCCGCCCGAGAGAATCTTCTCCATCATGAGGGAGGATAAAATATGCGTCGAACCGGCGGGACCGCCGTTCGTAAGACCATAAATAAGCGACGGGTCGTTGAAGATCCAAATCGCCCGAAGCAGCGTCGTGGCAATGATCGTCGGCACGATGTACGGCAGCGTTACGCTGAAAAACTTGCGAATCGCGCCGGCGCCGTCCATGCCGGCGGCTTCGTACAATTCGGCGGGAACGGATTGCAGCGCCGCGAGCAGCATGATCGCGAAGAACGCGATGCCGTACCATACGTTCGCGACGATCACGGACACCATCGCCCAATTCGGGTCCGACAGAAAGCCGATCCGCTGCTCGATCAAGCCGGCGCGCATCAACAGATCGTTGACGACGCCCATCTGCGAGTTGAACATCCATTTCCAGATCAGACCGATCAGAAATCCGGACAACGCCCACGAATAGAAGACGAAGCCTTGATATACCCCGCGTCCGCGGAACCCTCTGCGCAGCACCAACGCCAGCGACAACCCGATCAGAAACTGCAGGGTGAGCGAAGAGACGACCCAGATCGCGCTGTTGCGCAGCGCATACAGAAACTTGGGGTCGTTGAAGGCATTCTCGAAATTTTGGAAGCCGATGAATCGGACGTTCGTCAGGTCGAACAGTACATAGTTTTGGAAAGCCATGACGACTCCGCGAAAGAACGGATAGAAGGTAAAGACGGCGAGAAGCAGCAACGCCGGCAACAGGCTGAACAAGATGAACGTTCTTTGTTTCGTCATGCAGAAATCACCGCCTGAACTATGAACGCGCGATGGGCAACGCAAGGTTACCCATCACAGGATCATATTAATATTTGTTATTTCACTGCTTCCTTCGCCTTCGTCCAGAAGTTGTCCCACTCCTTCAGCGTATCCTCGACCGTAGCTTGCCCGAGCAGCATTCTTTGCCCGGTTTCCATGTTGAGGGTACCCCACTGGCCGTTGGCCGGATAGTCGACCGTCGCCTTGAAGTTCAAGTACGTCTCCGGCAAGTTCGTCATCTCGATCAAGGTCTTGTACGGACCGGACTGGAAAAACTCGTCTTCGACGGCGGTGCTGTGAATCGGAATCGTGCCGTAGCCCTTCGAGAAGATCGTGTTTTGCTCCGGATTCGACAAGAAGGCGATCAGCTTCCACGCCTCTTCCTTGTGCTTGGAGTGAGACGCGAGGCTCCAGCCCGCGCCGCCGGCGGAGATAAGCGCTTTGCCCGCAGGACCGACCGGCATCATCGCCGAGCTCCACGTACCTTCTTCCATGTCGTTCTGCAGCGACGCGATAACGTCCGGGTCTTGCAGGAGGAATGCCGTGACGCCGGAGGTGAACGCCTGCACTTGCTCTTGGAAGCCCCAGTTCACGGAATCCGGCGGGGAAGCTTCCTTATACAGCTTCACGTACAACTCAATCGCGGCTTTCGCTTCCGGCGTCGAGAAGATCGTGGCGCCGCTCTTCAGGAAGTTAGGGTCCGTCAGGTCGACGTTGTCCGCGTTGTAGTCGCGGACCATCGTGTCCGGCACCGAGTTGGATCCAGGACCGCCGCGGAAAGAGAAGCCGTACCGGTTATTCGCCGGATCCGTCAACGCGACCGCCGCGTTCACGAGCTCTTCGTACGTCTTCGGCACTTCGATGCCTTTCTCTTTCAGCCAATCCGCCCGGTAGAACATCTGACGCTGGTACATCCCGTTCGAGATGAAGTACAGCTTCTCTTGCGTCGTGCCGACCGCACGAGCGACGGAGGTAACCGTCTCGAAGTCGCTCCACTTCGCGGCGTAATCGTCCAGCGGCTCCAAGTAGCCGTTGTTGACGAATTCCGCGACGTTCAAATCGCGCGATTCCAAGACGTCAAGCTCCTGCTTCGCCGCAAGCATCGTCCGGATTTTCGTGTCCGCTTGCTCGAACGGCGGAGAGATCAATTCGACCTTGATGTTCGGGTTTTCTTCTTCGAATTTGTCGATCATCGTATTCAGCATTGCCGTACGGTCCGGGTTCGTCAAGCTCTCGATCATGCGAAGCGTGACCGTCTCTCCGCCGCCGCTTCCGGAGCCGTTGGAACCTGTTCCGGTCGATTCGCCCCCGTTGCCGCAGGCCGCGATCAAACTCGCGACGGCGACGGTAGATACCGCGACTTGCATTGACTTCTTGATCTTAAGCGCTTTCATACATAATCCCCCTTTGTAAAAGTGACAAGTTCGGTATCACACTATCAACCTGTATGATAGGTTAATCATAGAAGGGGAAGAAACATTTTGTCAATACGAATGTCAGCTATTTTTACAATGATTTAATAATTCCGAATGTTGCCTTCGATTAAATCCATCATCTTGTTGAATTCCGTCAATGCGTGGTTCACGTCGCGCTTCGCGATCCCCTCGAACAGCGTGTGATGGAAGATGTAGGTGTCGTCGAACAACCGTTTCTCGCCGAGCGGCTCGACGAAAAATTTCTCGTACAGCTCGGAGATCGATTCGAAAACGCTGTGCAGCAGCGGATTGGAGGCGGCTTTGTAGATGTACTGGTGGAACGCGTAATCGATCTCGGAGGTGTCCAAATTCCGCCGTTTCCGATCGTCGTAAACTTTCAGACACTCCCGCATCTCCTCGATCGTCTCCGCATCGATTCGCCGGGCCGCCAGCTCCACCGCCTTCCCTTCCAGCGCTCTGCGAACGTCCAGAATGTGCAGCAGAAACTTCTTCTCGCTCTCGACCTTCACCTTCCCCGCGTACCGGAACGAGCCGGCCTCGGTCGCGTCCTTGACGAAGATGCCCTTGCCGTTCTCCACCTTGATGATGTCGATCGCTTCCAAGTAACGCAGCCCTTCGCGCAGCGAAGACCGGCCGACGCCCAGCAGCTTCGTCAGCTCCTCGACGGACGGCAGCTTGTCCCCTTCGCGCAGCTCGTGCTCTTCGATGTACTTCTGAATTTCCTCCGCGACCAGCTCATGCATATGGCGCTTCTTCACTTTGCGCAATTCGTATCCCCTCCCTTCTGACTCGCGAGTCGATTTGAGGGAATGGTATTAAAAATCACGCGCCTTGTCAACAACGAAAAAACGGACAACGCGGTCCCGCCCTTGCGACGGGACCGCGTTCGCTCCTAAAGCCGTCTACTCGATCCAACGCATCCGCAGCCAGCGCGGACGGTAGATCGTTCCGTCGACGTAATGCTGATTGCTGTCCGTCGCGTTCACGTTGTAGCTGATCAGCAGCTCTCCTACGTCGGACAGATGCGGGTGCGCCTTCGCGTTATACGTGTTCGTGAGCGGATTCATGCCCGGCTCGGGCGCGTAATAGAAGGCGACCGGCGCTTGGAACGGCCCTGTCGGACTGTCGGCGACGCTGTATTCCAACGTGTTGCTGAGCGAGTCCTTCTCATAGACGAGCACGTATTTGCCGTCCAACGGACCGCCCGCCATGCGCGTGACGCTAAGCTCCGGCGAGACGTTGACGCCGGGCAGCAGCAGGGCGCTGTCTTCGATGTGGCGCGACCACCCTTTTTCCGAACCGCCCCAAAACCGCCATTCGTTAAACGACTCGAACTTCTCCTCCGGCACCCGCGCGACGACCAAGTTCCGTTCGAACGCGTGATCCCGGTAACCGTACACATAGATGTACCCGTCCGGATCCGACGCGCCGGAAGCCGCCGTGTTCGGCATGACGCCCGCGCCGTACGTGAACTTCAGCGGCCATTGCCAGCCGGGCACGCCCGGCGCGTAATCGACGACCGTCTCGTAATACAGCGGCGTATCGGATTGCGTAATGCCGGTCAACGCCGGCCCGCCGACGTTCGGCAGCTTCGCCATCGCTACGCCGACGACCTTGAACTGCCAGCCCGGAGGCTGCGTCGGATCCGGCGCCATGTTGAGCGGGAACGCGTAGAAGCTGTCCCCGAGCGAGAGCCCGTCTTGCAGCCAGTACCAGTTGCCGGCGGGCGCCGACGAAGATGCGCTGTCGGCTTCCGCTTCGACGAATCGAAGCAACTCCCCATCAGCCGTATAGAAGCGTACCTGACTGAGTCCGAACGCCGCTTCGCCGCCGGTCGCGCCGCCCCAATTGCCGTCGCCGGGCGCCGCGTTCGGCACGATCTTCACGTATCGCGCGGCCGCGCCTCCGAAGTCGACGACGCCGCCCCCCGTCAAGTTCGTCGCGGGGAGCTTCGGCGAGCCGTCCGCCTTGGCGAATTGGAACGGATAGCCATCCGTCTGCAGCTCCGTATACGCGACGTCGTCCGTCGAATAGTAGATCTTCACGTTCTTCATACCGCGGTCGACGTACGGCACGTTCGGCTGCGCCGGGTCGTATTGATTATAGTTCCAGATCGGCATCCGACCGAGCGCATACGTTGCGCCCAGATCGAACTTGATCCAATGCTCGCCGCCGTCCGCCGCGGACAACCACATCGTATGGCCGTCCTTCTGATTGTCGTGCGCGTCCGTCGGCATCGGCGGCGTTACCGCCGTCGGCGCGTTCGGCAGCGCGGGCGGCGACATGCCGAACGCGTTGTTCGCGACGTTGGCCGCGACCGTCCCGACGTAAGCGTAAGGCGTATCCGGTTCGAAAATGCTGGAGAAATCCTGCCCCGTCCCGTCCGAGCCCCAGAGAAACCGGGCGTTCCGCGGGTCCGGCACGCTGCCTTCCAGCGTCGCGAGCGTATTGTTGTAGAAGCCCTGCAGGTCGCGCGCCTTCGTTACCGGATCGACGGAGCCCGTGAACGTGTCGCTGAACAGAAACAGCGTATCCGTCCGGTCCGACGCCCCTTGCGCATCCACCCCGTTATAGGCGATCGAGAAAATGCCGTCCGACCCCGTCCACCCCTCGGTCCGGGCAAACAGCGACGTCCACTCCGGCGCGGACTCCACGATCATCCCCGGCGCGCTGTAAAACCGCGCTTCGGCAAGTCCGAACGCGTCCCCGCCGCCCCAGTTGCCCGGCGCCTCCGCATCCGACGCGGGATTCGGCTCGATCCTTACGTAACGCGCGCTCGCGCCGCCGAGGTCGACGGGGCTTCCGTTCGTCAAGTTCGACGCCGCCTCCCGCGCGCCGCCCGATGCGCGAGCGAACTCAAGCGGCGCTCCGCCATTCGCATAGGTCCAAGCGATGCCGTCGAGCGAATGCTTCACCTTCGCCCAACGAATGCCCCGATCCGCGCTATCCGTAGCGTTGTAGTTCCAGACATGCAGCTCCCCGACCGGGAACGTGCCGCCGAGATCGAATTCGATCCAATTCGCCGCTCCCGGGGCGTCCGCCGTCGACCACATGGCAGCGCCTTCGTTGCCGTGCGTATCCGCGCGGCTTCCGACGCCGGACATGCCGTAGTTGTTGACCGCGTTCTCCGCGAGCGCGTCCGGCCTTTCGCTGCCGGCTTTCGCGCGCGCGACGGCGATGGAGTCGCCGGCTTCGTCCACGACATTGGCATGGCGATACAGCCTTACCTCGGCGACGCCGTAATGCTTGTCCTTGTCATTACCCGTGCCCCAGTTGCCGCTTGCGGCGTGCGAGTCGGGCACGATTTTGACGTATCGGGCGGGCGCGCCGGCGAAATCGACCGGGTTCGTCAGATTGGAGGCTCGCTCGTTCGGGGAGCCGGTCGCCTTTTCCAGCTTGTGTTTCTTCCCCGGGCCGCCCGCCGAGCTCCACCGGACGCCGTCGACCGAATACAGAACCTCCGCGTGCTTGACGCCCCACTCGGCTCCGCCCGGCTCGTTATAGTTCCAAATGAGCATCCGCCCGAGCGGCGCGACCGCGCCAAGATCGAGCTGCAGCCAATTGTCGGCGCCGGGGTACGCGTCCGTCCGCCACATCGTGCCGCTCTCTCCGCCGTGCAGCTCCAGCGGGCCGAAGAAGCCGGACATGCCCGAGTTGTTCGTCGCGTTCGCGGCTTCGAAGCCCGGCGCCTCGCTCCCGGCCGTCGTCGCGACCGGCTTCAGCAACAGCTGCTCGCCGTATAGGACGCCCTCGTTGGCGCCAAGCGGGCTTGAGCTTCCGGAAGACGCCGCTCCGGCGCTCGGCAACGCTGCGGATGCCGAGACGCAGAGGGCGAGACCGGCGGTAATCCATCGTCGGTTGGCGATTCTCACATCGATTCCTTCCCTTCCTGTTCGGATTCGGATAGACGGATCGGTTAGTTTTCCGTTAAAAATTCTGACGCGGCTGGGCTTCCCCTCCCTTCGCGATCCGTCCGGAACGGCGCCGCCGGCAGCCCGAAGCCGTCGGTCAAGTTCGCTTCGGTGAAGTTCGCCCATCCGTAGCGAGCGGCGATCGGCCGCGGCACCCGGTCGGAGAAGGCGATCACGGCGTCGCCCTCGATGCGCGCCTCCGCCGGGACGTAGACGCGGTCGACGCCGCACAGTTCGAAGCCGACGAGCGGCGCGCCGTCCCTCGTCGTCAGACGACCGCCGCCGCATCGGAACCGGAGCCGCGCCTCGCCGCGCTCGTTCACCCGCATCTGCTCGAAGCGCGGCCCTTCGCTATGGACGTCGGATCGGCCGTAGACGCGGGCCAGCGCCAGCCGCGCGAGCCGTTCGCCGACCGGCTTCTTGTCGGCCGGGTGGATGTCGTCCTTCTCCCCGCAGTCCAAGAGCACCGCCATCGCGACATGCGGCGCGCGCTCCGCGACGATCGCCTGCGACTCGCGCAGCAGCGCCCAAGCGTCTCCGTCCGGATCGCCGTCGCAGCCGAACGACGGGAGCTGGACGTAGAGGAAGGGCAGCGCGTCGTCTTCCCAGTCCCGCCGCCAATTGCGGATCAACGCTTCGAGCAGCTTGTCGTACGCCGTCGGGCGATGCGCATCTCCTTCGCCTTGGTAGTAGAGGAAGCCCTTGAGCGTGTACGGGGCCGTACGCTTCAGCATCGTCTCGTACAATCCGTTCGGGCGCATGAAGCTTCTCGGACTCATCGGCGGCGGCCACGGAACCGGCCCGAGCTCCTCCTTCGTCTTCCCCTGCGATTGCGCCGCCTCGTACGCCGCGAACGCGTCCTGGAACGCCCGCTCCTCCGCTTCGTACGCTTCCCAATCGAAGTCCTTCGCGATCGCGCGGAACTCGTCCAGGTAGACGCGCAGCGCCGGGTCCCGCTCCAGCGTCTCCTCCGCGACCCAGCAGGCGGCCGAGGTCGCGCCCATGTTGCACCCGACGATGCCGATCGCGACGCCCGTCTCCGCATGGACGCGCTTCGCGAAATGATAGGCGACCGCGGAAAACTCCCCCGCCGTCTCCTGCCCGCTCGCGCGCCACCCGCTCTCCCGCACGACGCCGTCGTCGTACGCGACCTTCGGCACCTCGTAATACCGAATGAGCGGGCAGCCGCCGGAGATCGCGATCTCCTCCGCCCCGCCGGCGGACGATCGCAGCGGCCATTGCATATTCGATTGCCCGCCGGCCAGCCACACGTCGCCGTACCACACATCGTCGAAGACGATCGTTTCGGCGCCTGACCTTGCCGCGAGCCGATAAGGTCCGCCCGCTTCGTTCGCCGGCAGCGTCGCGCGCCAGCCTCCGCCCGCCGCGACCGCCGTCGCGCGCCGACCGGCGCATTCGACCTCAATGACTTCGCCGTCGGCCGCCTCGCCCCAGACGGCGACTTCTTTGTCCCGCTGCAGCACCATATGATCGGAAAATATCGGATCGACTCGCACCCTTGCACCCCTCCCTTGGATGGGTTGAACCCTTTATGTATTCGCTTTCATTTCGATTCAAGTATAGTTCCGTCGCCAGGCCATGTCTAAGGACACCGGCCGGGGGGGAGGTAAGAAGTATCTTTTTCTTATCGTAGATAATTTTCTAAGTTAGGTAGCGATACGAAAAATAGAGAACACACTCCCCCTTGGCACAATGCATTCGGGGGAGCAGTGTGTCGGCGGATAGTGGTTCGGGGAAAGCAGTGTGTCGGCGGGCGGCGGTACGGAGATGGGGAGTGCCGAGGGCTGAAATTCCAGCAGCGCTCCAAGCGGCCGCCCAGGGCCCGGTTAGTCGGAGTTTCTCCGACTGCAGCGCCCCAACCGGGCGCCCACACCCGATTAGTCGGAGTTTCTCCGACTGCAGCGCCCTAACCGGGCGCCCAAGGCCGATTAGTCGGAGTTTCTCCGACTACAGCGCCCCAACCGGGCGCCCAAGGCCGATTAGTCGGAGTTTCTCCGACTACAGCGCCCCAAGCGACCGCCCAGGGCCCGGTTAGTCGGAGTTTCTCCGACTGCAGCGCCCCAACCGGGCGCCCAAGGCCGATTAGTCGGAGTTTCTCCGAATGCAGCGCCCCAACCGGGCGCCCAAGGCCGATTAGTCGGAGTTTCTCCGACTGCAGCGCCCCAACCGGGCGCCCAAGGCCGATTAGTCGGAGTTTCTCCGACTACAGCGTCCCAAGAGGCCGCCCAGGGCCCGGTTAGTCGGAGTTTCTCCGACTACAGCGCCCCAAGCAGGCGCCCAGGGCCCGGTTAGTCGGAGTTTCTCCGACTGCAGCGCCCCAAGAGGCCGCCCACACCCGATTAGTCGGAGTTTCTCCGACTGCAGCGCCCCAACAGGGCGCCCAGGGCCCGGTTAGTCGGAGTTTCTCCGATTGCAGCGCCCCAAGCGGGCGCCTACTCGATGCGGCGCACGTTCACGAAGCGGGGACGGTAGATGTCCCCATAACGAACGTGATCGTCCATCGACGTCGAGTTGACGTTGTAGCTGATCAACAGCTCCCCCGGCTTCGACAGGCTCGGATGCGCCTTCGCGTTATACACGTACCGGCCGCCGCCTTCCTTCGCTTCCGGGCAAGCGTAGAGCGCGATCTCCCCCTCGAACGGGCCGACCGGGCTGTCGCCGAGCTGGATGGCGACGGCCCTCGGCTCGTCGCTCCGCATATACGCGAGCGCGTATCGGCCGTGTTGCGAGCCGCCCCGCAGCGGCGAGACGCTATACTCCGGCGATGTCTCCGACGATACGGGAGCCGCCTGGGCTGGGTCGAGCGACCAGTCGGACCCGTTCCAGAACGTCCATCGCGCGCCATCGAACAGCTGCTCGGGGAGGGCGCGCGCAACGACCGCCCTATGAAGACGATCGTACAGCAGGCCGTACACATAGACGTATCCATCCGGATCCGGCACGTTCGATTCTACGGTATGCGGCATGACCGCCGCGCCGTAATACGCCCGATGGCCGGCCGCCGTCGCGCCGTAGAGCGGCGTATCGAACTGCTCCATCGCGCCGAAATCCGGTCCTTCCGGCGTCATGGGCGCACGGCAGATCGTCACGCCGTGCACCTGGAATTGGAAGCCTTCCGGCCCGTCCGGATTCGGCCCGACGATCATCGGGAAGCAGTAGAAGCTTCCGCCGACGCATGCGCCGTCCTGCAGCCAATAGTAGGCGCCGTCGACGGTCGCCGCCTTCGGCGTCGCCGGGACGATCGCGCTGTCCGGCACCGCCGGATCGGCGTCGTTCCACAGAAAGCGAAGACGGTCTACATCCGGCTCGGCGCCGTCGAGCAGCGCCATCGAATTGTTGATCATCGTCATCGTCAAGCGCCGTCCCGTAGCCGGATCCACCTCGCCGACGAACGTGTCGCCGAACAACAGCAGCGTCCTTCCGGAGGAGCCGTCGCCGTGGGAATCGCGCCCGTCCAAGGGGATCGAATAGATGCCGTCCGAGCCGGTCCAGCCGGAGGCGCGCCGGAACAGCGCGTTCCACGCTTCCGCGGGCTCCGCGGCCCAGCCGGTTCCCGCGTAGAAGCGAACCTCGCTTAGCCCGCCGAACCGGTCGTTCGCGTCGTATCCGCCCCAGAACCCGTCCGCGCGGAGGTCCGCCGCGATCCGCACGTACCTCGCGAGCTGGTCGCCCCATCGAATCGAAGTTTCCCCCGCTCCCGCGGATGAGCCGTTCGCCGGAACCAGCTCGTACGGAGCGCCTTCCCCGGCTAACTCGATCCACCGTTCCCCGTCGAGCGAGTGTTCGACGGTAATTCGCCGTAAGCCGCGCTTCCACAAATCCGGAAACCCGGGCAACGATTGTCGATAGTTCCGCACGCGCATTTCGCCGATCGGGTAGGTAGCCCCAAGATCGAACTCGACCCACACGAAGCCGTCCCGCTCGTCCGCGACCCAACAAGTTGGCGAACCGGTCTCGGCGATCAGGTTCTCGGCGCGAGCGTTCGGACTCGCCTCCGAGCTCGCCCGGACGCTCGCTACGGGAATTCTATCGCCGGTTCGAAGCGGTCGCGAGACCGCTGCGGACGTGTTCGCCGCCGCTGATGCCATATCGGTGCCCTCCTTCATGTATCGAACGGTGTGCGAACCGTCCGTCCTCACCCGCTCTGCGCGTTCCCCGCCTGCACGTCCGTGAGCAGCTTCGCGACGCCGACGAACGCGCTGAGATTCGCCCGGTCGCTGTAGCGGACGGCGACGTCCGGGAAGCCGAGCGCC
Source organism: Paenibacillus antri (assembly GCF_005765165.1). Lineage (NCBI taxonomy): Bacteria > Bacillati > Bacillota > Bacilli > Caryophanales > Paenibacillaceae > Paenibacillus > Paenibacillus antri. The sequence goes on from NZ_VCIW01000030.1 coordinate 33,137, forward strand.
GCGCGGACCTCGTCTTGGAACAAGTCGGCGCTCTTCGCGATCTGCCCGCCCACGACGATGGCGTCCGGCCGGAACCGCGCGACGAACGGCCGCAGCATCTCGCCGGCCAGAACGCCGAAGCGCCGGAACGTCTCCGCGGCCGCCGCGTCGCCGCCGCGCGCGAGCTCGGCGAGCTCCTTCACGTCCAGCCCCGGGTCGGCGCCCAGCTCGGCTGCGATCCGGAGGATGCCCCGTTTCGAGATGTAATCGTCCACGATCGATTCGCGGAAAGGCTCCTTATACAACCACCCGTTCGACGGCACGTCCGGCCGTTCCTTCACCAAGACGCCCCCGTCGATGAACGCCGAGCCGGCCCCCGAGCCGAGCGTAAGACAGATCGTTCTCTCATAAGCCCTCGCGGCGCCGGACAGCAGCTCGCCGAGCGCGAACAGGTTCGCGTCGTTCTCGAACACGATGGAGAACGGCGCCGCCATCCGCCGGCGCAGGCCGGCGTTCTGCAGCAGCCGATTCGTCAGCTCCTCGCGGAGATTGACGCCGTAAATATGATCGAATTTACCCAAGCCCCGAATGTAGCAGACGCCGTTCTCATAATCGAAAGGCCCCGGGAAGGCGAAGCCGATGCCGGACAGCAAATAATGTTTGTCGATAATCTTAGCCGCCTGCTGCTCGATCACGGACGTCAGATGCCTCAGCAGCGTCTCCTTGTCCTCCTTCGAGCGGGACGGATAAATCATGATCGTATCCATGCGCACGTCGCCGCTTGCGTTCAGCACCGCGGCTTTGATGAAGACGCCTCCGATGTCGAGGGCGATGGAATATACGTTATGGGTCACTTATGGTCCGCTCCTTCGTAATACACCCACGACTTGCTCGTTCGCAGGATAAGTAAGGTGAACATCAGGCTGATGACGAGAAGCACCCACGCCATGGCCGACGCGTACCCCATCTGCAGATCGCGGAACGCTTTATTGTACAAATACAACGCATAAAACATCGTCGAATTGACGGGGCCTCCGCCGGTCATAATGAACGCTTGCACGAACACCTGGAAGCCGCCCAACACGCCCATGATCAAATTAAAGAAAATGGTCGGCGTCAACATCGGAATCGTAATATTGAAAAACTGCCGCATCCGTCCGGCGCCGTCTACCGTCGCGGCTTCGTACAGCTCTCGGGAGATGCCCTGCAGGCCGGCGAGGTAGATGATCATGCCGCCGCCGACGCCCCAGAGGCTCATAATGATGAGCGACGGCTTCGACCACACCCGATCCTGCAGCCACCCCGGCCCTTCGATGCCGATCTGGGCGAGCGCCGAGTTGATCAGGCCGAAGCTGGGATCGAAGATCCATTGCCAGAGCAGGGACACGACGATGATCGAGACGACGCTGGGCAAGTAGAAGATCGTCCGCCAGACGCCGATGCCCTTCACCTTCTGGTTGAGCAGCACCGCCATGAGCACGCCCGCGACCGTCGAGAGCGGCACGCTGAACGCTACGTAATACAACGTGTTGTAGAGACTCTCCCAGAACAGCGGATCCTCGGAGAACAGGATGCGATAGTTGAGGGTGCCGACCCATTTCGGCGGGCTTAACATGTTGTAGGAGGTGAAGCTGAGATACAAGGAGTACAAAATCGGACCGCCTAGGAAGAAAATCAACCCGATCAGCCACGGAGAGAAAAACAAATATCCGTTAATCGCTTCCTTCGTTCGCATATTCATCTTGAATGTTCGGTTTCTCATTTCAGGGCGAACTCCTTTGTCCGGCCTTCGGCCCGGAGGTTCCGAGCCGAAGAACGGAAGTCAGATCGGTACGGCAAACGATTACTGCGTGGCGGCGAAGTTTTTCAACTCCGTCTCGACGAGCTCCTGCGCCTTCTTGAGAGCCTCCTCCGGCGCCATCTCGCCGAGGAGCACGGCTTCGACCTGCGGCTGAATATGGTTCGCCCACGCCGGGGACGCCGCGACGTATTCCCGGAAGCGCGTGTGATCCATAATGCCGACCATCGTCTTCCAGATCGGATCGCTCATGAACTGCGGATCGCTGACCGCGGCGATGTTGGAGTACAACCCTCTAGAAACCTTATGCATCTTGATTTGCACGTCTTTATCCAGCAAATATTTCATCAGCTCCCAAGCGGCGTTCGCCCTGGCCTCGTCTTTGTTGTCGATGATCTCGAGGCTGAAGCCGGCCGACCAGCTCGCGGGCGACTTCCGGGCCGGAATGGGCGCCACGCCGAAATCCAAATTCGGATTGTTCCGGAGAATGTCGCCGTACAGCGTATTGTTATCGACGATCATCGCCACCTTCTCGGCGATGAACGGATTGTAGCCGAGCGAGCCGGTCTGCGACTTGAAGGCGGTGAACGCTTTGTTGCCGTATTTCGCTTGCACGTCCGCCATCCATTGGAGCGCTTCGACGTTTTCCGGCTTCGTGAACGTCGGTTTCAAGCTGTCGTCCCAGAAGTCGCCGCCGTTCGTCCAAGCGAGCGTCCATAGGTACATGTTGCCGAGCGCCGGGGAGAAGCCGATCCGGTCGATCAGATCGCCGTTCATCTTCGTCAGCTTCTCGGCGTAGGATGCCAGCTCTTCCCAAGTGGCCGGCGGCTTCTCCGGGTCGAGGCCCGCCTCGCGGAACGCGGCTTTGTTGTAGTACAGCAGACGGACATCCGTCTCGAACGGCATATGGTAGGAAGCGCCTTCGTATTTCGACTGCTCCACGAGCACCGGGAACAACGCGGACGTGTCGAAGTTGTCGCGGCTGATGAACGGATCGAGATTGACGAGCGTGCCCGACTTCGCGCGGGCGCCGACGTTGTCGATCTCGTTGAGCGCGAGGTCCGGACCGCTGCCCCCGGCGACCGCCGTCGTCAGCTTCGTCCAGTAGTCCCAGAAGGAGACGCCCAGCTCCTCGACCGTAATGTGCGGGTTTTTCGCTTCGAACTCATTGACCACTTCTTCCATCATCGTCTTCATGTCGCCGTCCGAATAGATGTGCCAGAATTGAATCGTCACCGGCTCTTTCTCCGCTTCCGCCGGCGGCTCCGCAGCGGTTTCCGCAGGCTTCTCCGCAGGCTTCTCGGCCGGAGGCGCGTTGTCCTCGGGAGCTTCGTTCGCCGCGCCGCCCGAGCATGCCGCGAGCATGGAAAGAATCAGAGTCGTACTGAGCAGGATGAGCGAGCTTTTTCTACTTTTCATAAATACATAACCCTCCTTGATTGAGTTCGAACGTATTCGTTACCCCTTAACCCCGGTCAGCGTAATGCCTTCGATGAAATATCGCTGACAGGTGAAAAACAACGCGATCGTCGGCAGCATGACGATGATCGACGCAGCCATCATGACGTTCCAGCGAGTGCCGTATTGCATCTGGAACGAGCGCAGCCCGAGCGCCAACGTGAATTTGTCGGGATCGTTCAAGTAGATCAGCGGTCCGAGGAAGTCGTTCCACGTCAGCATGAACGTGAAGATGGCGAGCGTCGCGAGCGCCGGCTTCGACAGCGGCAGGAAGATGCGCAGGAAGATGAAAAATTCCGGACATCCGTCGATCTTGGCCGCCTCGGACAGCTCCCTCGGGATCGTAAGGAAAAACTGCCGAAGCAGAAAGATGTAGAACGCCCCGCCGAAGAAGAACGGCACGGTCAGCGGCAAATACGTGTCGATCCAGCCCAACTGCTTGAACAGGATGAACAGCGGAATCATCGTCACCTGCGAAGGCAGCATCATCGTCGCCAGGAGAAGAATGAACCAGAACGACCGCCCGGGAAAACGAAGCCTCGCGAACGCGTACGCGACGAGCGACGAAGAGAGCACCGAGCCGAACATCGAGACGGCGGTCAGGAACGTCGTGTTCCACGCGTACCGCAGGAACGGGAACGATTGCACCGCGGCCGCGTAATTCGACCACTTGACCGTACTCGGAATCCATGCCGGCGGAAGGCTGAACAAGCCCGCTTCATCCTTCAACGACGTCGAGATCATCCAGAAGAACGGCAGCAAAAACAACGCGCTTCCGGCGACGAGCAGGGCGTAGACGACGACGCGGTGCATCGCGTCGCCGATGCGAAGCGACCTTAGAGCGTATTGCTTTGGCGAAGCGCGTACAGTATCATTGGGATGGATCGACATTCTAAAAAATCACCCGGTTTCCGTGGAGTGTGCTCGCTCTACTCGCGGATTTGAATCCGCTTTCAATGCTTTTATCCTAAGCTTTCCGGCGAGTTTCGTCTTTGAAAATTCGTGACACTTTTTTATAAAATGGAGACACCGCGAAGAAGGAGAGCTCCCCATGAGATGGACCCAGCAGCAGCTGAACCAGAGCAACGCGTTCCTCAACGATTACGCCGTCACCCTGCGCGGGACGGACGTATCCTACTACGTACATTACTGGGGCGGCGAGACGCAGCTGCTTACCAACCACGTGCATAAGCACTCGTTCTTCGAGATTTGCTATATTCTCGACGGCGAAGGCGAGTACGAGGAGGGCGCGAACCGCATCCCGCTGTCGCCCGGCGTCGTCTTCCTGTCCCGCCCCCATCTTCAACACCAGATCAAAAGCGAGAACGGGCTGTACATCTTGTTCCTCGCCTTCGAATTGCTCGAAGCCGAGTCGAGCCCGGCGGCGATCGATCGGTTTCATCGCATGGCGAAGACGCATTCGTATTGGTTCGAATCGACGGCGGAGCAGCCGATTCCGCAGCTATGGTCCGCCCTGATCTCCACGGCGATCGAGCCGTGCTCGTTCTTGGACGATCACGTGCTCAGTCTGTCGCGGGCGCTCATTACGTCGTTCGAGGCGGCGTTCAACCGGCGGAAGCCGCCGCAGCAGGAGAAGCCCGCGAGACCGAATACGAGCACGTTCGTCCATCGGGCGAAGCTATACATCCGCGACAACCTGTCGCAATCGCTCAAGCTGTCCGACGTCGCCGATTATTTGCACATCTCGCCCCGCCATCTGTCCCGGCTGTTTACCGGCGAGCTCGGGCAGACGTTCACGAACTACGTCCGGAAGGAACGAGTCCGGCAGGCGGCCGCCCTGCTGACGACGACGGACTGGTCGATCAAGCGCATCGCGGAGGCGACCGGCTTCGATACCGTCCACTATTTCGCGAACGTCTTCAAGTCGGAAACCGGGCTCCCGCCCGGCGAATTCGGCAAGAAGTTCCGCGGCCATCAGGACATGTTCCAACCCCCGGCCGGGATCGCGGCCGGGGAGTAACGCACGCCCTCTACGACTCCGGGACGACGCGGATCGTCCGGAACGCCCGCGCGCCGAACGACGCGCGGACGGCTCCGCCGCCGTCGACGACGGGAAGCTCCTCCAGATTCCGCTCCAGCGCGTCGGTCGCGAAGGCCGCGGCGATACGCCGCTCCGGCAGCGAAATGCGCGCCTCCGTCTCCGCCTCCAGCAAGTTGTTCATCCGCAGAATGACGCCGTTCCCGTCCTCCGCCGGCTTGACGTGGATGACGTTCGCGCCTGCGCCGGACACCGACAGCAGCCGGCCTTCCTTGTACGCCGGGCACTCGACCGCGGGGAACAGCTGCACCGGATGGGAGGCCGCGAGCCCGGCGGCGGCGGCGGCCGACGCTTCGAAGCGGTCGAAGGCGCGCAGCTCGTACTTGAACGACATCGCGCCCGGCTGGCTCGCCTTGAAGTTCGTATCCCAATAGTTGTTCGCGGGCCAGGCGAGCAGCAGCGGATTCGCGTCGCGCGGCACTTCCGTCTGCTCCTTGCCGAAGCGGAAATCCCCGATCTGCACGAGCGGCGCGTCCGGGCAGGCGAGCGTCACGCCCCGGGAGCCGTCGAAGACGGACACCGACTGGTCGACCGTCGCCCAGTCGCGGCACATGCCCGGCAGCTGCTCTTCGTCCAGCTTCACGAACGTAGAAGCGCTGTCGAAGACCGCTTGCCAGCCCGCGCCGAGGTTCAGCGGGAACGCGAAGTACATCGCCTCCGGCTCGCGCACGTCGGTCTTCTGCATCGTCGCCGTCAGCTCGATGCCCGGGCGGTCCGCGAACATCGCGATGCGCTGCTCGAGTCGTTCGAAGCCCTCTCCCTCCCAAGCGAGCGCCAGCTCGACGGCGCCGCCGCGGCGCTCGACGCGGAGCGACGTCAGCTTGTCGGCGCCGCTTCGGCGCGCCTTCCACTCTCTCTTCCAGCAGCTGATATTGGCGTTCGTCTTGTCGACGTCGCGGTGGTACAACGACGTGCGATGCTGCGGATTCCGGAGCGGGTCGGGCTTCTCGTGCACGTATTGGAACAGCGTCCACTCGCTCGTCGGATCGATCATCTGCCAGCCCAGCTTCTTGTCGGTGAGCGCCGTGATCCGCCCCGTAGCCGGATCGTAGCGGAGCTCGTAGAAGTCCGTCTCGATCCGGCCGGGTTCGACCGCGACGTCGGCCGGCCGCGGCGGCGCGCTCAGCTCGGCGAACGGCACGAACTGGTAGCCGAACGGCGGCAGCGTCCGCGTCCCGGCGTACGGCAGCGAACGGTCCGCATCGTAGTTGTTCTGATGGTAGATGTACCGCGCCGCGGCGGTCTGTCGGCCTTCCGGCTTGTAATGAAGAGGAACGTGCAGATCGATCGTCTGCTCCGCCGGCGTCGGGTTGACGAGCAGCAGCCCTTCCGGCTGCTCCGACTGCAACGGGTTCCCCGCGAACTGCTCCAGCTTTCGATTCATCGCCATGCCCGCCATGCTGTTCCCCTGATACGCGTAATGCGCCTTATGCGCCCAGAGCGCCTTCGTATAATGATCGTCGGGGTCGGTGATCGAAATATTCGCGCCCCACGTATGTTCGTCGTACAAATTCACTTGCTCCCACGCCTCGTCCAGCCAGCGCCGGTCCGTCCGGTCCGGGCCATGCGACAGCGCCGCCAAATATTCCGCGGTTCTCAAGCTGATCTTCGACCTCCGGTTGAGGCGGGTTTCGTACGCGGAGCTGCCCGCGCCGAAATTCCAATAATCGGTCCAGTCTCCGGCGAAGGTCGGCACAAGTTCTTCAGGGAGTTCGAGAAGCCTCTCGCGGAACATCTCGGGCGTTACGAGCCGCATCTTCTGCGGATGACCCTCCGCGTTCCATCGCTCGATCATCTCGAGCAGCTCCGTATCCGGCGGCGTATTGTCGAGCAGCGGCACGTTCGTCGCCGATAGAAAGATGAAATCGTACGGGTAATCCTGCCGTTCGAGCCGCTCGAAATATTCGTCGAGCCCCTCCTTCATCCGTGCCGTGCTCTTCTCCCACAGCTTGCAGAACTGCGTAAACAACGAGTAATGCTCGCCGTTGAAGCACAGCAGCGTCCGGCCGTCCGGCGCCTTCCAGCGGAACGCGCGCGGCCGCTGCAGCGGGTACCCGCCGAAGTGAATATTGATGCCCGTCAGGTACAGCTCGACGCCGGCGTCGAGCAGCACCTGCGACAGCGTCCACGGCTGCCCGTTGATATCGTGATTGATCGCCGTATTGAGCTTCAGGCCGAACCGCTCCCGCAGCTCGCGGATCGGGTAGAGCATGCGGGCCAGCTGCTCCGCGTTCGTGAGCGGCGCCGTATGCGCGAACATCGCGGAGACGGCGAGCTGCCCGTTCCTCGCGCAGCGCTCGAACCGCGCGAGCTGCCGCTCGTCCGCCTGCTTCAGCCAGCGAAGCACCGGCGCGGTCGCCTCGCACGTCCAGTAAAACCGGGACGCCTCGGGCAGCGCCTCCGTCGCCTCGCATAGGTCCAGCGCCTGATCGATGTACATGTTCTGCAGCTCCATCAGGACGGGCTGCGGATGGGTGTATCCGACGTCGAGATGGCTATGATGGTAGATGAGGATTTCTTTAATCTTCGACACGCGGTTCGCCTCGCTTCGAATAGGGTGATTGCAACCGACAGCCCCCATTATATCGAGGCGCGTCCGTCCCGTCTTTGCGACCTGACGCCAGCGTTTTATAAAATCGTGACAACGTTTTCAAAATAACGAAAAAAAACGGGACGCACTCCGCCCCGTCTCGTTCTCGAATCGAATGTTTCATGAGGAAAAGGAAGCGAGCAACCGCATAATAAACGGCTTGATGTCCGTAATTCTTCGGTTGTCCGGTTTCTCGTCCGTGCCGTAAACGATGACCGGAAAGAGCGTGTCCGTTTTGTAGATGGACCCGTGAGCGCCGCCCCCCGGGTGGGTCGGCGAGCTTTCGTTCGCGAGCTCGTAACCCGGCTTCGCGTTGACGACCAAGAACTCTCCTTCGTGCGAATGCAGAGCGGCGTATAACCTCTGCAGGCCGTCGGGGTAATCTCCGTACGACAGGCTGTTGCCTGCTACTCGTAAATCGAACACATCCGGATTGCCCTCGACGGTCCAAGCCTGTTTATACGGATCCAGAACGGACCCGCCTTTTCGATATTGAAGCGTCTCCCCTGTCCCGCCTTGAACGACGTGGATCCAGCCGTCTTCTTTCCAAGACGCGAAATCGATGCGCTCGTCGGCGATCAGAACGTCGGCGACATCCCGGAGGGAAGGCTCGGACTTAAGTTTGTACACATACGCCATCGATTCGTTCACGGCCAGCGCCAAGTCGGTTTCCTCCGTTACCGAACCGCCGAATTGCAATACCCGGTACTGTCCGAGCAGCTCATGCAAGGGGACGGTCGAGTCGACGGTACGGGGATGAACTTGGCTCACCCCGCTGTCGCCCATCACGAGGATGACGGCTTTCCGGGCGGCTTCCTCGGGAGAACCGAACGCCTGCAATAAAGCTTGAATCTGCCGGTCTACGTCCTGCACCCCTTTCAAATCCGACGGTCCTTTGTTATGCAATCTGCTGTCCAGGTCCGGCAAATACACGAACAGAAAATCAGGCAAGCTGCCGTTCTTAATTAAAAAAGTAGCGACCTCGATCGAATACCGATTGTTCATTCCCAGGCGGCTGATCGCTCCGTCCGGCAAATCGACTTTCCCTTCGAGCGGATTCGAGAACGTTCCCAACGCTAAAAAATCGGGGCCGGTCACCTCCGCTTCCCCCGGAACGGCGAGCGCTTCTTGGAGCCAGACCGGGACGGACAGCGTATGCGGCGTCGTCCCCCGGAAAATCAAGCCGTTAATACTTCCCGATGACAGCCCCAGTTTCGCTGCATCTTCATAGATCGTCGGCGTTCGATCGCTGAGGTGCCGTCCGTTCAGATGAAGAAGCGCATTCAAGAAGACGGGTTGAACTCCGTTCTTCACGGTCTCGAAGCTTCCCGTCCCGTACGTGACGATTCGTCGCTCCGAGTCGGAATACCAGACTAATCCGGGTACCCGATGCCGGCTTGGATCCGCCCCCGTCAACAGGGCGCTGTCGATCGTTACGGACATCGTGGGGTACGAGCTTACGAAATCGTTAAAGTACTGCCCGTGCTTTACCAGATATTCGAAGGTAGGCAGCTTGTTTTGCGCGATGCCTTCCTCTATCGCTCGAGACAGCAGCGAATCGGCGACGACGAGGATCACTTTCTTCGTACGGTCGTCCGATAAGGCATGGAGCCGAGACAAATCGGCTTCCTTCGGCTCGTCAGACTGCTGGCCGCACCCGAGGGTTAACGACAGAAGAACGAACGTCATCAACGTTTTTTTCAGCTGCAGGTTCATGTTTGGTCCCCCTTTTGCAAGAAAGGGCCGCCGATAAGACCGGCAGCCTAGTTAGAACGTTATCTAGCGTTCGGGAACACTCTTTGGATCATCTCGTTAAACTGCTCCACGAACCCGGCGACAGGTCTTCCCTGCTGCACGTCGTCGACATAAGCGTTGATCCGGTCTACGAAGTCGGGGTTTGTCGACACGAATACGTTCCGGATGTTCGGATCGACTTGTCTGACCTTTTGCGCGATCCGGTCTTCCGTCTCCCGGCTTAGCTTCCCTTGGCCGTCGTCGGTTACGGCGGCCACATAAGCGTTGTTATCGGTGACCAATACATTGGCGGTTCGGACGCCTTGCAAGGCAACGATTTGCTCTGCCGCTCGATCCGCGATTTGTATCCGGTTTTCGTTGTCGTTCGCCCCGGTTTGCGTCGGTCGCTGCATGGAGGTATTCTGCCGGTTTGTTTGCATTCCTTGCTGCCGGACGCCGTTAGCGCCGTTAGCGCCGTTAGCGCCGTTAGCGCCGTTAGCGTCGTTAGCGCCGGTGTTCCCGCATCCCGCCGCCGCGCTCGATATAACCATGGCGCTCAATAAAATAAGGATCGACTTTTTCGCTTGCTTCGGATTCATAATTTGGATTCCCCCTCTATTTTCGTTGGTTATAGCATAGGTTGCTTTACGATCCTCGATTTCATTCCCATAAAAGTAAAAATACCCTCTCGGCTTGTTCCGCGCCGAAAGGGCATTTTGATTTGTACTTGTTTCACCTTCTCACACCCTGTACGGCTTCAGCTCCATCCGGAGCGACCGGGTCTCGCCCGGCCCGATCCGCCCCGCGCTGCCGTTCCGCGCCGCCTCCTCCAGTCCTCGCGTCGGGTACCCGCAGAACGGCTCCAGCCCGATATTATAGTGCCGCCCGTACCACGGGTAGCCCGTCGTCGCTCCGAACTCCTGCCAAAACCACAAATACGGCATCGCTTCCCCGTCCCACTCGACGCGAAGGCCCGCTCCCCGATCCGGACTCTCGATCTCGTACCACGCTTCCTTGCCGAAGCCCGTCAAGTACACGATGTCCGAAGCCGTGCCGACCGGCGGCAGGACGGACAAGTCGACGGCGCGTCCCGCTTCGTCGACGGCGTTCGGCCAGACGTGGCGAACGCCGCGCTTCACCCGCCCCGGACCCGAATCGGCGTCCGGCCGCTCCGTCTCCGCTTCGACGCCGGCGGGCAGACGGATGCGCGATCCCGGTCCGGCGAACGGCTTCCCGTATGCGAGATGCTGACCCCACATGTACCGCAGCTCCGACGCTCCCTCGTTGACGACCTCCTCCTCGACGATGAGCGCCGTCCGGCCCGACTCGAGAATCATTCGCTTGCGCAAGGAATACGGCGCCTTCTTCGTCCGGACCTCGAACCGCACCGCGACGCGCTCCGGCGTATCTTCTTCGATCGCGTAATCCCAAGGCATATGCGCGACCTCGCCGTGCTGGCCGTAGACGGCGCCTTGGTGCGAGCTCGTCGGCCCGCCGTTCGGGAACACCTCCTGCCAACCGCCCTCGTAATAATCGATGAACGTCGAGATCGGATCGGGCGACGTAGGCAAATACCGATGCGGCGGATGAACGCCCCGCTCGGTAATCCACATATAATCCAAATCCAACGGTTTATACAGAAATTCATACACATCGGTGCCCTTGTCGACGAGGATCGAGACGCGGAGCGTCTCGTTTTCCAATACGACGGTTCGCATCCCCATATACGTATATTGATCGTGAACGCGACATCCGTAGTTGCGCTGCTTCCGATACGCGCTTATTCCCGTGTTCATGCTTTCGCGGCCCCCAATAGCTTCGTAATATGCCATCTGCCGAGATTCGACGTGTACAAGTCGTCGCCCCGGAACGCGCAGTTGGTCGGATGGCACAGCAGATGCGCCTCCGGATCGTAATACAATAGCTGCAGCCCTTCTCGCTCCGACCACCGGTAGACGAGCGAAGGCTCGTAACAACTAATATAGAGCCGGTCGTCCGGCCCGATCGCGAGTCCGTCCGGCAGCGCGTCGACGGCGACGACCGTCTCTCGCTCCCCCGGAGCGCCGTCCTCGGTTATCGGGATCCGGCTGACGCGCCGTCCGAACGTCTCGGCGACATACAAGCAGCGCTCCGACGGGGACAGCGCCAGTCCGTTCGCGAACCGCAGCGGTTCTTCGCACCACAGTTCGCCTTCCCCGCCGTCCAACCGGAACCGCCAGATGCCCGGTCCTTCCGTCGACGGATCGCAGCTGTCCGTCACGTACAGCCAGCCGTTCTCCGCATCGACGACCGGCGCATTCGGATTTCGCATGCGGTTGCCTCGCGAATCCGTGTTGCCCCACGTCTCCAGCTCCCCGGTGCGCGTGTCCACGCGGAAGACGGAGGCGTGCTTCAAGTCGCAGCCGTACAGCCCGCCCCGACCGTCAAGCGCGACGCCCAAAGTGAAGCCGCCGGTGGAAGCGACGAGCTCGATGCCCGATCCGTCCGCGGCGACGCGAAAGATTTCCCCCGCCTCTCCCCCGCACCACACATGGCCATCCTCGTCGATCGCGATGCCTTCCGGGTGATTTAACTTCGGCGTCGAGAAGATCCCTTCGAAAAACACGCTCCCCCGCTCCGCCGCAAGCAGCGCCTCCAGCCCTCGCCAGCTCGCTTTCCCCATACGTTCGCCCTCCTTCGGGTCAGGTCGTTAGACGTTCGCCGCCCATCGGTCGTTCGGCACAAGCGGGAACCAGCCCGGCCGCGTCGGATCCTGGTCGTACGGATACCCGCCGAGCTCGCGGTACAGCTCCGCGTATTCGGCCAGCTTCTCCCGGTCGAGCTCCACGCCGAGCCCCGGCCGGTCCGGCACCCGGATCGCTCCGTCCTCGTAGCTCAGCTTGCCTCCGACGATGACGTCGTCCTTCAGATGATGGTAATGCGCGTCTGCGGCGAACGTCAGGTTGGGCACCGCCGCGCCCAGGTGAAGCATCGTCGCGAGCTGAACGCCCAGCTCTCCCGAGGAATGCACCGCAATGCCGATCTGGAACGTTTCGCAGACGCCCGCCGCCTTGATGCAGGGCCGGATGCCGCCCCAGAACGTCGTATCGAGCAGAATGACGTCCACCGCGTGGTCCAGAATGTTCGCCGCGAGCTGCTCGAAGTTGACGACGACCGTATTCGTCGCCGTCGGGATGCGAACCATCGAGCGAACGCGCCGCATGCCGTGCAGCCCCCAGGTCGGATCCTCGAAGTAGTCGTTATTGAGGCCCTCTATCGCCTGGCCGAACCGGATCGCTTGCTCTACGCCGAGCGCCGCGTTCGGATCGTAACGCAGCCGATCGTTCGGGAACGCGGCCGCCAGCGCCCGGTAGCATTCCAACTCCGCGTCGGGATGGAAGACGCCGCCCTTCAGCTTGTGCACCGTGAAGCCGTGCCGCTCCTTCAGCTCGCGGCAGTGCGCTACGAGCTGATCCGGCGTCCGCACCTCGCCGCCTCCGCCTTCGTGCGGCGGCCGGAAGAACAAGTAGCTGGCGAACGGTACCCGGTCTCGCACCTTCCCGCCGAGCAGACTGTAGACCGGCAAGCCGAGCTTCTTGCCCATAATGTCCAAACAGGCGAACTCGAGCGCCGCATGCAGCTGCGTGCGGTTGTTGTACAAGCTCGCCGTCGGATTGCATATCTTGAACCGAAGCTCCTCGAGCTGGAACGGGTCGTGGCCGATCACGTATTTCCGCAGCCCGCGGAACGCCGGCTCGGCGCTCTCTCCGCCGCCGCCCATCTCGCCCAAGCCGACGATGCCTTCGTCCGTCTCCAGTTCTACGATCGTTCGGACGAAGCGGCCCCAATGCGCCCCGTTCGCGTGCCGGATCGTGCCCTCGAGCGGCACCGTCACCGTCGTCGCCCGCATGTCGACGATTCTCATTTCTTTCGGCTCCCTCCTTATTCCGGCAGCGCGACGCCGATCGTCGCGAGCAGTCCGCCGTCGATCTTATACTCGCCTCCCGTAACGAACGACGCCTCGTCGCTCAAGAGGAAGGCGATCAACGCCGCGATTTCGTCCGGCGAGCCGACCCGGCCGAGCGGATGCCCCTTGCCCCAAGTCGCGATCACCTCGTCCTGCGTCGAATCGCCTTTGAACAAGTCCGCCGCCCATCGCAGCATCGGCGTATCGACCGACGCCGGAAGGATCGCGTTCACTCGGATGCGATCCGGAGCATGATCGATCGCCATCGCGCGGGTCAGCCCGAGGATCGCCGCCTTGGAAGCGCAATACGCCGCCACCTGCTTCTGGGCGACGAGCGCCTGCACCGAAGACACGTTGACGATCGAACCGCCGCCGCGCGCGATCATCTCCGGCACGACGTACTTCGCCGCCAGAAACATGCCCCGAACGTTGACGTTCATCACTTCGTCCCATAGCTCGACGTCCGTGTCCGCGACCGTGCCGTATCGCTGAATGCCGGCGCCGTTCACGAGCGCGTCGATGCCGCCGAACGCCGCCTTGACCCGCTCCACCGCGCCGCGCACCTCCTCGGCCGACGTCACGTCGGCTCGCACAGCCATCACCGCGTCGTTGCCCGTCCGCCGCTTCAGCGTCTCCGCCGCCTCCGCGCCGTCGTCGTTCGACAGCAACGCCACGGCGGCGCCCTCCGTCGCCAGCCGTTCCGCCGCCGCAAGACCGATCCCCCGGGAGCCGCCCGTCACGAGCGCCGCCTTCCCTAGAAATCTCATTCGTCATTCCCCCTCCGAAAGAAGTCGGTCTTTCCCGGAAGCGATATGCCGCCGGACGACCGCCTCGAGCCGTTCCGCGTCCCGCCGCTCGAGCGCCTCCGCCATCTCGTAGTGATCTCGTTTCGTCAACGCCCGCCGCTCCTCGAAGCGGTCATAGTTATAACGGGCGCTCTGCGCATGGAAATTCAAGGACCGGTACACCTCCGACAGTTTCCGGCTTCCCGCCGCGTCCACCAGCGTCTGATGGAACGCCGCGTCCAGCTCGTTGAATCGCATGAAGTCGAAGGCGTCGGCGCCCTTGGCCATCTCTTCGTCCAGCCGCTCCAATAGAGCGCGAAGCGCCTTCCTGTGCGCTTCCGTCGCATGGGCCGCGATTTCCTTGCAGCTTCCGCCCTCCAACAGAAGCCGAAGTCGGATCAGCTCCAACATATCCTGGCGCGTGATCGGGGTCGCGAAGGTCCCGACCTTCGGCTTCACCGTCACGAGCCCCTCGGCTTCGAGCCGGGCCACCGCATCCTTCAGCGGCGTCCGGCTGACCCCCCAGCGTTCGAGCAGCGCGTTCATGTCGATCCGCTCGCCCGGCTGAATCGCGTTCATCGTAATCGCGCGCTTCAATCGCCCGTATGCTTTCTCCGCCAGATCGTCCGCCCGAATCCTCGCGAACAATTCTTCTTGCATGTCTCCCCCCCCCCCCTTCCTACTGGAAAACGTTCCTTCTCTCATCGGCTTGGAAACGCTTCCGAAAATCTTGCCGTGCGGCCGGTTCGAATTGTCTGATAAATTTATGAGTAATTACCTTCATATTGGAGGCACGCCGCATCTTTTGTCAAGACCATGGCTTCCTTCCTAACCCGCATGCAACCTGTCCGCCGCCGTCGTTTCTTCAGAAATTTCCGATAACGATCTTCAATTCCATGGGGAATAATTCCTCCCGTTCGGCGAACGCTATGCCTACATCATTGGAAAGGAAGAGGCGAGATGGGCTTTAGGAACAAGCGGCTATGGATCGGCGTGTGTACGCTCTTGATTTTCGCGCTCGCGGCGGCGTCGGGTTGGAAGCTCGCCAAGCTGCAATATGCATACGTGCCCGGCCGGCATGAAGCGGCGAATCCCCCTCGCGAGCCGAGAACCTCGGACGGTCGCGGTTTTACGGCCGCGCAGGCGGAAGACCCGCTGCCGTACGAAACGCCGGACACCGTCGACTTCGGACGGAAGGCGTTCTATGGCGAGACGTTCGGGAACGAGGTGTACCTCACCGACATCCTCGGCATGTTCGACGGCCCGATCTCGCTGAAGTCCATGCTCGCGGCGACCGTACGCCTCCGCGGCCGGGGCACCTCCAACCTGCGGGTACAGGCGGAGAAGACCGCGATCGTCGGCGGACGCACGATCCGGAAGGGCGAATGGATCGATACCGGGCTGGACGTGGCGAAAGGAGCTTACGTCCCGCTGGGCATCAAGGTGACGGCCGACCGCGGCAAGATACGCGCCGGCGTCTCCTGCATTACGTGCCACGCCATCTACGACGGGCCTTCCGGCAAGATCGTCGAGGGCGCTCCGAATCCCGACGTCAACGCCGGCTTGCTGCTCGCGGCGAGCACGAACTCCGCATCGTTCTTCACGCATACGGACGTGGACAACCTCAGCGAATATTTAAAGGATGTAAGCCGCACCGTGCCGACGTCGGACGGCGGACAAGCGCCGCTGCCCGACCCCGACGCGCTGGAGGACGCCGTCGATCGGGCGCTTCTCCGATGGCCTCCGGGATTCATCGATACGGTGCTTGATCTGAAGAACGCGCCGGTCCAAATCCCGGACAGCTTTACGCGCGGCGATTTCCCGTACGCGCGGAACGGCATGTCCGCGAACGGCCCTCGGCACGGTCTTGTCTTCTTCAGCGGCGTCCCCAACGGGCAGAATATGGACCCGACCGCGCAAGCGCACCTTAGCAAGAAAGCGTTCGGTATCGACCCGGAGTTGTACCTGGGCACGCTCTTGCAGCGTGCGGCGAACCCGAAGTTTCGGTACGACCCGGCGTCGGGCAAGAAGCCGTCCGAGTTTTTCGCATCTATCGACCCGACCCCCGGAACGCCCGGCGTCAACGAGCTCGTGCCGACCCCCGATTATCCGAACGTCTCGTTCGTCTCCTTCGTCGGAATGCTGGCTTCGAAGCCCGGATATCGCATCGGCGAGCACTTGATCGGCCTCGCGGCGTATCAAGATGCGTTGGACCCGCCGCCGTCCCGCATCGAAGCCGCCCCCGAAGAGGTAGAACTTGGCCGACGCGTCTTCGAGAAAGCCGGCTGCATCGCTTGCCATGCGGGCGATTACCTGACCAATAACCGCGTAATCGCCCAGTCGATCATCGGCACGGAACCGACGCGAGGCAAAGCCCTCTCGTATTCCGAGAAGGCTTGGGGACGGAACCTGATGTACGATTGGAGCACGCCGGTCCCGCTCCCGTCTCGTCCGAAGACGTTCCGCATCCCTTACGAGACGCCGGCGGAAGACATCGAGCTTACGCTGGCGCACGACGGCGGCGAAGGCGGCGAAGGCGGCTACAAGATTCCTAGCTTATGGGGACTGTATTGGTCCGCCCCTTATCTGCACGACGGAGGCGTCGCCGTCGGCAAGGACGCCGGACGACAGCTCGGCATTCCGGGCACATGGTATGCCGGCGTCGCCCCCGATCCCGTCAACAGCTTACGGGCGCTCCTCGACCGCGGTCTGCGCGAACGGGTCGTCGCCGCGAACCGGGCGAACGCGGACGCGGCCGGCGCGCGCATCGTCGGCCAGGGACACGAATATTGGATCGATGCGTCCGCCGGCTTTACGAAGCGAGAGCAGGACGCCGTGATCCGATATTTGTTGAAAATCAATGATTCGAAGCAATGAGGACGGGGGCTGAGCCGGGATGAAGGCTGTTACGTACCAAGGGTACCGGAAGGTGGAGGTCGCAAGCGTCGCCGCGCCGACGATCCAAGATCCGGAGGACATCATCGTCCGGGTGACGCGCTCGGGGCTCTGCGGTTCGGATCTGCACCTGTATAACGGCATGATCCCCAGCCTCGAGCGCGGATACGTGCTCGGCCATGAGACGATCGGCATCGTCGAAGAGACGGGTCGCGCGGTCCATAAGGTGAAGAAGCACGACCGCGTCGTCATCCCGTTCAACGTCGCCTGCGGGAAGTGCCGCTTCTGCGCCTCGCAGCTTGAAAGCTTATGCGACGAGTCGAATGCCGAAGGCGAGATCGGCAGCGCCTTCGGGTATTCCCGCCTGCTCGGCGACTATCCGGGCAGCCAAGCCCAATACCTCCGCGTGCCGTACGGCAACTTCATGCCGTTCGTCGTGCCCGAAGCGTGCGAGCTGCCGGACGACCAACTGGTCATGCTGTCCGACGCCCTTCCTTCGGCGCTGTGGAGCGTCCGGTACGCCGGCGTGAAGCCGGGCGACACGGTCATCGTTCTCGGCGCGGGGCAGATCGGTTTATTGGTACAGAAGTACGCTTGGCTGTATGGCGCGTCCCGAGTCATCTGCGTCGAACCGGTCGAATATCGGGCGGAGCACGCGAAACGGACGAACGGGGTCGAGACGCATACGGAAATCCGAGCGGAGGAGATCGGACCGTACTTGCTCGAGAAGACGTCCGGCGGCGCGGACGTCGTCATCGATTGCGTCGGCATGGACGGGAAGAAAAACTTGCTCGAATCCGTCGAAACCGCGCTTCGGCTGCAAGGCGGCGCCGAAGGCGCCATCCGCAGCGCCGCGCAGATGGTGCGCAAGGGCGGAACGATTCAATTGACGGGCGTCTACGGCTTACGCTACAATTCTTTCCCGCTCGGCGACTTGTTCGCCCGGGGCGTCACGCTGAAGATGGGCCAGGCGTCGGTCCTGCACCTGGTTCCCCAGGTATACGACGACCTCGCGCGCGGACGCGTAGACCCTTCGGACCTTCTGACGCACAAGCTGCCGATCGACGCCGCGCCTCACGCCTACGACATCTTCCTGCACAAGAAGGAGCAATGCATCAAGATCGTCATGTGCCCGAACTAACGCGAGAAGGGGCTTTCCCGAGCGGATATATCCGCAGGCAGGAAAGCCCCTTCGTCGTTTACAAAAACAATAGTTCGATGAGCTTAAATACGGCACCGGCCAAGATCGCCGAGATCGGGATCGTGATGAACCACGTTACGATGATCTTGCCGGCGACGTTCCACTTCACGTCGCGGAACCGCTTCGCCGCGCCGACGCCGAGAATGCCCGACGTGACGACGTGCGTCGTACTGACCGGAAACCCGGTGAGCGTCGCGCCGAGGATGACGGACGCAGACGTCAAGTCGGCGGACACCCCGTTCGCCGGCTCGATCTTAAAGATCTTCGAGCCCATCGTCTTAATGATTTTCCAGCCGCCCACGGACGTACCGAGACCCATGGCCGTCGCCGCGGAAATCTTGACCCATAACGGTACCTCTAGGTCCGTCTGCAGTCCGCCGGCGACGAGCGCGAACGTGATGACGCCCATCGCCTTCTGCGCGTCGTTCGTGCCGTGCGTGAAGCTCTGGAAGCATGCCGTAACGATCTGCATCGTGCGGAAGTTTTTATTGAGTCGATGCGGACTGAAGTTCGCGAAGATCCAATAGACGAGCTTCATGACGATAAAGCCGATGACGAACGCGATGATCGGGGAGAAGATCAATCCCTTGATAATGCTCGCGAAGCCGGAGGAGTTAATGCCAGCGAAGCCGGCCGAAGCGATGACCGCGCCGGCCATCGACCCGATCAAGGCGTGCGACGACGACGACGGAATGCCGAACCACCACGTGATCAAGTTCCAAGCGATGGCGGCGATCAGCGTGGCGACGATAATGATCATGCCGTGATCGAGCGTCGACGGATCGGCGACTTTGCCCCCGATCGACTTGGCGACCCCGGTGAACGTGAGGGCGCCGATGAAGTTCAGGGACGCCGCGATCAGAATCGCGTTCCGCGGGCTGAGCGCCCGCGTCGAGACGGAGGTGGCGATAGCGTTCGCCGTGTCGTGGAAGCCGTTGATGAAGTCGAACGAAAGCGCCAGGATCACGACGATAACGATTAGGAACATCGGCTCCATACTACGAATATCTCAACAGAACGCTGTCCAGAATGTCGGCCACGTCTTCGCAGGAATCCGTCGTCGTCTCTAAGCGTTCGTAAATTTCTTTCAACCGGAAGTCGTGGTAGGGATCCTTCGGGTTCGTGAAGATGGCGCGAATGCCTTCCCGCATCAGTCGGTCGCCTTCGTTTTCTAAACTGTTGATCGCCACCGAATGCTCCCGAATTTCTTGATACTTCTTCTTGTCGAGCAGCTTGAACGCGGCCACCATATGCTCGCACGACTTCACGAGCACCTCCGCGAAGTCTTTCATGATTTGATCGGTGAACGTAATGTTCAAGTAGTCGAAACGCGCGATCGTCGCTTCGATCCCGTCCATGACGTCGTCGAGCGTCGTCGCCAGCGTAATGATGTCCTCGCGATCGAGCGGAGTGACGAACACTTGGTTCAGCCCTTTGTACACCTGGTGCGTGATGTTGTCGCCCGCATGCTCGAGCTCCTTCAATTGTTCGACGTAGATCGCAGGCGGCTGATCTCCGTTCATGGCGGTACGGAAAACGTGAGAAGCTTTCAAACTGTTTTCGGCGCTCTGGATCAACAGATTCAAGAAATCTGTGTCCGTCTTCTTTTTAAATAACAACTGTGCGGCCTCCTACCCTGGACCAGATTCATCGGGTTCGCATCTTATTCCGCGATTCCCCCATATTGTCATAACATAAATCGACATCGATCGGCAAGGAACATTTACGAAAACTCAATATTAGTTTTCATTTTCTTCACAATTAGTATCTGCCGAACCGGTTCGTTCGAAACGCTCCGTTGGGCATCTTTGATAAAAACGGGATGGATTAGTGAATCGCAAAAAGAAAAGGCCGAAAACCCGCATCGGCAAGGTTCCGGCCTTTCTTATCGATAATTGTCGTAATTCAGCTCCGAGGTCGATGCCAAGTCCAGCCTCGTTATCGTCCCGTCTGCCGTTCAACCCATCATTCGTTTCACTAACTCGCGGTTGCGCTCCTTGAACCGTTCGTTATGCGAGGACACCATCGCGGTCGCGCCGGCGTCCGGTTGAATGTACCGCTTCGCCCGGTTTACGGCGTTGGCCGCGTCATGGAAGGCGCCCGCGATTAGGTGCACCTTGCCGTCGTACTTCACGATGTCGCCGGCGGCATAGATGCCGGGTACGCTCGATTCGCAGTGCGCGTTCGCTCCGACATAATAGTCGTCGACGATTTCTATGCCGACCTCGCTGCCCGTCAGCAGCGAGGCGTCGCGGTCGTAGCCGTGGCTGATGACGACCTCGTCGACGTCGAGGATCGAAGCTTCGCCCGTCGCGAGATCGGTAATTTCCACTCGCTCGACCGTCTCGTGATTCGCGCCCGCGATCAGCCTCGTGATCGACGAACGGAGACGAATGTCGGCGGCGCCGTTCATGAGCAGCGATACTTGCGCTTCGTGGCCGGACAGCGTCTCCTTCCGGTGCACGACGTGCACGCGCTTCGCTACGGCCGCGAGCTCGTTGGCCCAATCGACCGCCGTATTGCCTCCGCCGGAGACGACCACCGTTTTATTCTTGAAGTGCTGCAGCGACTTGACCGTATAGTTCAAGTTGGACACCTCGAACCGTTCGGCTCCCTCGATGTCCAGCTTATGCGGATTCAGGATGCCGCTGCCGATCGCGACGATGACGGTCTTCGACAGATGCAACTCGCCGGACGTCGTCCGCAGCGCGAACCGCCCCTCCGCATCGCGGGAGATCGACTCCACTTTCTCGCCAAGAACGACCGTAGGCTGGAACGTAAGCCCCTGCTCGACCATCAGCTCGATGAGTCGGGCCCCCGGCACCGGCGTCAAGCCGCCGACGTCCCAGATCATCTTCTCCGGATATACATGCACCTTGCCGCCGAGACGCGGCTGGTACTCGATGATTTTCGTTTTCATTTCGCGCAGACCGCTATAGAACGCCGAATACAGTCCCGCGGGTCCGCCTCCGATGATCGTCACGTCGAACAAATCGGCTTCCCTCATCCTCGATCGTCCCCCATCCAAACATTAATGATTCTCATTCTCAATGAATATACACCGGAACAAACCAGATTTCAACACAAAATTTAGGGGTTGACATTATTGCCATTATCACTTTATAGTTCTGTTTTGAGTGAGATTGATTCTCATTTTCGATAACTCGAGGGTCCGCCCTTTCGATTTTCTTGGAGGTGAACCGTACCATGACCCGACTCGTTACGTCCCGACTTCAGGTCGGCTATGACGATCGGTTGATCGTGAAAGACTTGGATCTCGCGATAAACGACGGTCTCGTGACGACGATCATCGGACCGAACGGCTGCGGGAAGTCGACGCTGCTGAAGGCGATGACCCGCATTCTCCCCCACAGGTCGGGCACGATTTTGCTGGACGGGAAGAGCATTCATAAGGAAAACACCAAGCTACTTGCTCGGAAAATGGCCATTCTGCCGCAGACGCCCGAGAGCGCCGCCGGATTGACGGCCGGCGAGTTGGTCTCCTACGGCCGATATCCGTACCAACAAGGGTTCGGCCGCTTGTCCCCGCACGATTACGAAGTCGTCGACTGGGCGCTCGAGGCGACCGGAACGGCGGAGTTCAAGTTTCGCCCGGTCGACGCCTTGTCTGGCGGGCAGCGGCAGCGCGTCTGGATCGCGATGGCGCTCGCCCAAGAGACCGATCTAATCTTCCTGGACGAACCGACGACGTACCTCGACATGGCGCATCAGCTGGAGGTGCTGGAGCTGCTGCAAACGCTGAATCGCGAGCAGCGGCGGACGATCGTCATGGTGCTGCACGACCTTAACCAGGCAGCTCGGTTCGCCGACATCGTCGTCGCCATGAAGGACGGCGCGATCGTGAAAGCGGGCTGCTGCGAAGAGGTCGTCACGCGCGAGGTGCTGCGCGACGTGTTTCAGATCGACGCCGAAATCGGAACAGATCCATGGACCGGGAAACCGATGTGCGTCGCCTATAAACTATACAGAGGAGAGAATTCGAATGTCCGCATTGACCAAGAAACTCCGAAAGAAACTTCTTCCGATCCCGTTCGCCCTTACGCTTACGCTGCTCGTTAGCGCCTGCAGCGGCGCGGCGCCCGCGAACGAAGCCGGCTCCGGCGGGGAGACGATTACATACGAGTCGGAAAACGGTCCGATCGAAGTGCCCGCCGATCCGCAGCGCGTCGTCGTCGTCTCCACGTTCGCCGGCAACGTCTTGTCGCTCGGCGTCCCGGTCGTCGGCGCCGACGTCTGGACGATGATGAACCCCCGATTCGAGGAACCGCTGAAAGACGCGGAGGAAATTTCCGATGAAAGTCTAGAGAAAATCATCGAGTTGGAACCGGATTTGATCATCGGGTTATCCACCGCGAAAAACGTCGATAAACTGAGCGAGATCGCGCCTACGGTCACCTTTACTTACGGGAAGCTGGATTACTTGACGCAGCACCTGGAAATCGGGAAGCTGCTGAACAAGGAAGCCGAAGCGCAGGCTTGGATCGACGATTTCAAGAAGCGGACGGCCGAAGCCGGAGACGAGATCCGGGCGAAGATCGGCGAGGACGCCACCGTCACCGTCATCGAAAACTTCGAGAAGGAGCTGTACGTGTTCGGCGACAACTGGGGACGCGGGGGCGAAATATTGTACCGCGAGATGAAGCTGAAGATGCCGCAGAAGGTCATCGACACCGCGCTGAAGCCGGGATACTTCGCCCTTTCCCTCGAAGCGCTGCCGGAATTCGTCGGCGATTACCTGATCATGAGCAAGTATACGGATTCCGACACGTCGTTCTTGCAGTCCGAGACGTATAAGAACATCCCCGCGGTGAAGGAAGGCCGCGTGTTCGAGGTCGATTCGAAGGGGTTTTTCTTTAACGATCCGATCACGCTCGATTATCAGCTCGAATTTTTTATCGATAGTTTCCTTGGCGAACGATGAACGCGGGAGCGCGTTTCGGAATACCGTTCTCGCTCAAGCTGCTTCTCGGCCTTCTCTTGTTCGCGGGCATGTTCGTCGTCGCCATGACGACTGGGGCCGTCGACGTAAGCTTCCGGGACGTCTGGCTCGCGGCGGCGACGCAAGCGGACGGCGATAAGCCGTTAATGATTCGGGAAATCCGGCTCCCTCGCGAGCTCGCGGCGGTCTTCGTCGGCGCCGCGCTCGCCGTCTCCGGGGCGATCATGCAGGGCATGACGCGCAATCCGCTGGCGGATCCCGGACTGCTCGGCGTGACCGCCGGGGCGAACGCGGCGCTCGCCGCCACGATGGCGTTCCTCCCCGCGACGAGCTACTACGGCATTACGATCGCGTGCTTCGTCGGCGCGGCGGCCGGGGCGGCGCTCGTCTTCGGCATCGGGACGATGCGGCGCGGGGGGTTCTCCCCGATCCGCATCGTGCTGGCCGGCGCCGCCGTATCGTCCTTCCTGTACGCCGTGGCGGAAGGCGTCGGCCTGTACTTTAAGATATCGAAGGACGTCTCCATGTGGACGGCCGGCGGCATCATCGGCACGACGTGGAGTCAGCTGCAGCTCATCGGCCCGCTCATCGGCTGCGGACTGATCGGCGCGTTGCTCCTGTCGCGCCAGCTTACCGTGCTTAGTCTGAGCGAGGAGGTCGCTGCAGGTCTTGGCCAACGCATCCTCTTCGTTAAGACGGCGCTGCTCGGCATCGTCGTCCTGCTCGCGGGCGCGTCGGTCGCCTTGGTCGGCAGCCTCGCCTTCCTCGGGCTCATCGTGCCTCATGTCGTCCGCGCCGTCGTCGGCACCGATTATCGATATATTTTACCGATGTCCGCCGTCGGAGGCGCCGCGCTCATGCTGCTCGCGGATACGATCGCCCGCACCGTGAACGCGCCGTACGAGACGCCGGTAGCCGCGGTCATCGCCATGATGGGCATCCCGTTCTTTCTGGCGATCGTGCATCGAGGAGGTCGAACGTCGTCGTGATTCATCCCCGTGTCATTCGGAAGCAGCGATGGCTTCTTGGACTGCTGTTGGCGCTCCTTCTGCTCGTCTCCGTCGTCGGCGCCGGCGTCGGGTATTCGTCGCTGTCGTTCGACCGACTCCTGCCGACGCTGCTCGGGAGCGGCACGTTCAAGGAACAATTCGTGCTGTTCTCGGTGCGGCTGCCGCGCATCGCGGTCACGCTGCTCGCGGGCATGGCGCTCGCGCTGTCGGGGGCGGTGCTGCAGGGCATCACCCGCAACGAGCTCGCCGATCCAGGCATCATCGGCGTCAACTCCGGCGCGGGCGTCGCCATCGCGACGTTCTACTTGTTTCTGCCGATCGACTCGCGGACGTTCGCTTGGATGCTGCCGCTCGTCGCCTTCCTCGGCGCGATCGTCACGGCGCTCGTCATCTATGCGCTTGCCTACCGCCGGAAGTCCGGGCTGCAGCCGACCAGCTTCGTCCTGATGGGCGTCGGGGTGTCGCTCGCCCTCTCCGGCGCGATGGTCGTGATCGTCTCTTCCGCCGAACGGGAGAAGGTCGACTTCGTCTCCAAGTGGCTCGCCGGCAGCGTCTGGGGCGCGGATTGGCCGTTCATCGCCGCCGTCGCGCCGTGGCTGGCGCTGCTGATCCCGTTCGTGCTCTCGCGGTCGAACCGCTTGAACCTGCTCGAGATGAGCGACTCGGCCGCGATCGGCATCGGCGTCGCCGTCCCGAAGGAGCGGTTCGTCCTGCTGCTCTCCGCGACGGCGCTCGCCGCGACGGCCGTGTCGGTCGCGGGCGGCGTCGCGTTCATCGGCTTGATGGCGCCGCACATCGCGAGAAGCTTGATCGGGCCGCGGCACCAGCTCATGCTGCCGCTCGCCCTCGCGATCGGCGCGTTCCTGCTGTTGACCGCCGATACGATCGGCCGCAATCTCGTCAATCCCGACGGCATACCGGCCGGGATCATGGTGTCGCTGCTCGGCGCGCCGTATTTCTTATATTTGCTGCTGCGAAAATCGAGGTGACGGCGGATACGCCGTCGCCTTTTTATGCTCAGCGACGGCTCAGTCCGTTTTCAGCGAACCTTCAGGAACTTGTTGTATACTGCTTCTATAGAGAAGAGAAGTTGATATCTTTGGAGGCAGCGCCGATGAACAGCGAG
Organism: Paenibacillus antri; assembly: GCF_005765165.1. Classification (NCBI taxonomy): domain Bacteria; kingdom Bacillati; phylum Bacillota; class Bacilli; order Caryophanales; family Paenibacillaceae; genus Paenibacillus; species Paenibacillus antri. The sequence goes on from NZ_VCIW01000030.1 coordinate 58,678, forward strand.
AAGAATATACGCATCCTGCTCGTGGACGACGAACCGCATATTTTGCAATTTCTCGTGATGGGACTGGAGGGCGAAGCGTACCAGGTGCGTACTGCGCCGGACGGTTTGAGCGCCGTGACGGCCGCCGCCGAGTTTCAGCCGCACGTCGTCGTCTTGGACGTCATGATGCCGGGCATGGACGGCTTCGAAACGTGCCGGTTGCTCAAGAAGAAGAGCTCGGACGTCGCCGTCATCATGCTGACGGCGAAAGATGAAATCGAGGACCGAGTGAAGGGGCTGAAGCTTGGAGCCGACGACTATCTCGTCAAGCCGTTCAGCTTCGACGAGCTGCTCGCCCGCATCGAAGCGCGCTTGCGCAACCAATTCCCGTCTTTGTTCGGGAAAGTCGCGCTGGGGCCGTTCGGGTTGGACGATCGCCGGAGGGAAATCACGCACGAAGAGAAGGTGCTGGAGCTTTCGCCCACGGAGTACGACTTGTTACGATATATGATCGTCAACCACGGCATCGTGCTCAGCAAGTCCAGAATATTGGATGCGGTATGGGGGTACGATTTCGGCGGGGAGGAGAACATCGTGGAAGTATACGTCCGCTCGCTTCGGGATAAGTTAGGCGACAAGGAACATCGGCTCATCCGCACGATCCGCGGGGCCGGATACCGGGTCGACTTCGCATGAAGGCCGTCGGTCGACGCTTTCCGCTCCGGATGAACCCCCGGTCTCTCCGGTTCCAACTGCTCGCGCGCTCCCTCTTGATTTTAGCCGGCCTGCTGATCCTCATCGGTTCGCTGCAATATATATTTATGAAAGATTTCTTATACCGCAACGAGGCGGAGACGATCGGGGTCAACGCGATGGGGCCGTTGCGCGGCATTGTGTCCGATCGGCCGCGCGGACCGGTCTTCCTCCCCGATAATCTGTCGATCGCCTTCATCGCCGAGGACGGGACGCGCACCGATCTTTCCGGCGCGAGCGGCGGCGCCGTCTCGCCCGAGCTGTCGACCGCCGAGCTCGAGCGGTTGGCGGACGTCCGGCGCGGGCGCGACGAGAAGGGCCGGTACGCGGTCGTACGCGACAGCGAAGGCGTCGAACAGCTCGTCGTGCTGCGCTCCGACGGCGGCCCGGCCGGACGGGGCTACATTCAAATCGGAACGCCGACAGCGCCGCTTAAGGCCGTAGCGCTCCAACAGCTGCTCATCTTCGCCGCGCTGTCGATTCTCGCGCTCGCCGGCGGACTGGCGCTGTACGTCCCTGTGCTCCGGCGGACGCTGCGGCCGCTCCAGCAGATGGTCGAGACGGTCGAGCGGACCGACGCGGGCAACCTGGACGAACGGTTTCCGACGAGGCAAGGTCAGGAGGAAGTCGACCGGCTCGCGGAATCGTTCAACGGCATGCTCGGCCGGCTCGCCGCCTCGTTCGAAGCGGAACGCGAGTCCAAGGATCGGATGCGCCGGTTCATCGCGGACGCCTCCCACGAGCTGCGCACGCCGTTGACGTCGATCCACGGCTTCCTGGAGGTGCTCCTGCGCGGGGCGGCCGAGAAGCGCGAGCAGCTGTATTCGGCGTTGAACAGCATGCTTGGGGAATCGGTCCGCATCAAGAAGCTCGTCGAAGACCTATTGCTTCTCGCGAAGCTAGACAGCGCGCCGCGGCTCGAGCTGCGGCGGACCCGTCTCGACGGACTGATCGACGAGATGGAGCCGCATCTGCGCATGCTGGCCGGCCGCCGCGCGCTGACCTTCGTTGCCTCCTCCGACCTCGTCGCGTCCGTGGACGCGGATCAGATCAAGCAGGTCATGCTCAACTTGTTCCAGAACGCCGTCCAGCATACCGACCCGGACCGCGGCAGCATCGAAGTCGCGTTGCGCGCCGACGGGCGCGACGCGCTGCTCAGCGTCGCGGACAACGGCCCCGGCATCCCGGAGCCGCATCTCGCCAAGCTGTTCGACCGGTTTTACCGGGTCGACACGTCCCGCACGCGCAAGCTGGGCGGCGCGGGCCTCGGCCTCTCGATCTCGCAATCGATCGCCGAGGCGCACGGCGGACGCATCGAGGTCGCGAGCGAGCTCGGCCGGGGCAGCGCGTTCGCGCTCCGATTGCCGCTGGCGCCCCCGGAACTCGAGCCATAACGAATAGGGCTGTACCGCATGCAACGACGCGCATGCGGTACAGCCCTTATTTTCTACCCATGTTTCACATGATGCAGCGTCTGCGCAAAAATTTGTTCGATATGAACGTCGTCCAGGGAATAATAAACCGTCTTGCCGGCCTTCCTCCGCTTCACGATGCGAAGGTTGCGCAGCACCCGCAGCTGATGCGACACGGCGGACTGGCCCATCTCCAGAACGACGGTCAGGTCGTGCACGCATAATTCCTTCTGCATCAGCGCATAGATGATGCGGACGCGAGTCGGATCGCCCAGCGCCTTGAAGATGTCGGCCAACGCGTTCATCGTCGGCTCGTCGATCATGGCTTCCTTCACGGTTTGAAGGTCCGTCTCCGTTCCGCTGCAAGCATCGTCGCAAGTATCTAGAATGACGCGTTCGATTCCGATCACCGCCTTACGTTCTTCCTCCTAGTATAAGCACTAATTCGGGAGAACGGAAGTCGGAACGCTTCGGAAAATGCAGCCGACCCATATTGCGCCAAATCCTTGCATGGAATATAATACATATGAATAGTTGCTCATATGTTAGGAGGACGTCCGATGGGGAGCCATACGCATAAGAAGCAAGCGCATCGCGGACAGGAGAGCGAGCACGACTGCAATCATAACCATAACCATAATCATAATCACGATCATGACCATCAACACGAGCAGCATCGCAATCACGGACATGGCCACGGGCATCATCATCACGGGCACGGGCATCACCACAGTCACGCGCCGAATAATAAAAAGGGACTTATTATCGCTCTTACCATTACGACGGGCATTATGCTGCTCGAGTTTTTCGGCGGGCTCGTCACCAACAGCTTGGCGCTGCTGTCCGATTCCGGACATATGTTGAACGACGCGGCCTCGCTCGCCTTAAGTTTATTCGCCTTATGGCTTTCCGGCAAAGCCGCTACGTCCACGAAGTCGTACGGGTATCATCGCTTCGAAATTTTAGCCGCCCTGGTGAACGGCGTCACGCTGTTCGTCATCGCCTTCTTCATCGCCAAGGAAGCTTACGAACGCTTCTTCGCGCCTCCCGAAGTCGCCAGCGGTTCGATGATGGCGATCGCGACCGTCGGCTTGCTCGCCAACTTGGCCAGCGCCTGGGCGTTAATGCGGGGAAGCGACGTCAAGGACAACGTGAACGTGCGGAGCGCGTATCTGCACGTTCTGGGCGACGCGCTCGGCTCCGTCGGCGCGATCGTCGCCGGCGCGCTCATGCTGGCGTTCGGATGGTACATCGCCGACCCGATCATCAGCGTCTTGGTCGCGATTCTCATCCTTCGCGGGGCCTGGGGGGTCATCGGTCAGACCGTCCATATCCTCATGGAAGGCACGCCCTCGCGTATCGATATCGGCAAGGTAAAGCATACGCTCGAGAGCATCGACGGCGTGCGGGACGTCCACGACTTGCACGTATGGACGATCACCTCCGGCATGGACTCGTTAAGCGCGCATCTCCTGATCGAAGACGGACTGGATGAACAAATCATTTTGCAAGAAGCCGTGCGCCTCATGGAGCGGCAATTCGCCGTCTCCCATTGCACGATCCAGATCGAGACGTCGGATGTGCAGCACGCGGATTTGAAAGTGTAGACGCGAAGAAGGGAGCCGGCCGGCTCCCTTTTCCTTGGTTGCTTCTTGCCCTCGGGGGCAAACTAAAAAACGCCTGCGATGATCGACGAATCGATTCGAAGGCGTTATCCGTTGTATGATGTTGGAGCGGACGATGGGATTCGAACCCACGACCCTCGCCTTGGCAAGGCGATGCTCTACCACTGAGCCACGTCCGCAAGTAAGAAACTGGGGATCCAGGGATCGAACCTGGGAATGACGGAGTCAAAGTCCGTTGCCTTACCGCTTGGCTAATCCCCAATAGGTGAATGGGGCGACCGAGGGGAATTGAACCCCCGAATGTCGGATCCACAAACCGATGCGTTAACCACTTCGCCACGGTCGCCATGTTATGTTAACACCCATACCCGTTAGGAAAACATATGGCGGAGAAGGTGGGATTCGAACCCACGCACGCCTCGCGACGCCTAGCTGATTTCGAGTCAGCCCCCTTGGACCACTTGGGTACCTCTCCATGAGAAAACTTCGGCATTTCTTCATAAAAACAATCCCCCGTAGGGGATCGGCTTGGCGACGTCCTACTCTCCCGGGACCCTGCGGTCCAAGTACCATCGGCGCTGGAAGGCTTAACGTTCGTGTTCGGGATGGGTACGCGTGGTTCCCTTCCGCCATTATCACCAAACCTATATAGTTCAGGGGTTGCTCCCTGAAAACTGGATGCGAAACAATTGTACACTCCGAATATGTTGGATAAGTCCTCGACCGATTAGTATTCGTCAGCTCCACGCGTTGCCGCGCTTCCACCCCGAACCTATCAACCACGTCGTCTACATGGGGTCTTCAAGCAGGGAAATCTCATCTTGAGGGGGGCTTCACGCTTAGATGCTTT
>NZ_VCIW01000031.1 GCF_005765165.1 Paenibacillus antri
TACAATACGGGGCGCTACCAATGGTCATTAAAAAAGATGACCCCCAATGAATACAGGAGTCATCTTTTGGCGGCTTAGCCGCCGAGGGCTTTCTTTAAACTGTCCGCCAATGGGGTCACAGTTCATAGACCGGCGACGGCTTTTCCTCTTCTCCCCCTTAAGAGGCCGAGCAACGCAAAAAAACTCCCCTGTCTCGACAACGGGAAGCCTTAAGTGATGCGGATCATGCGGTTATTGGATCAATATAACGATAACGCGATCGAATCTTGTTCGTCGAACGTATGCAAGATCGCGTCGGAATCGACGATTTCGATGCTGATTAAGGAATCGAGCGATTGCTTGATCGCTTTGCGGCCGTTCACGGACTTGGCTTTCAGGGCGTGGGAGAGAAGCTTGATTTTCTTCGTGCCCTGCACCTCGTCGGAATACACCGGTACGATCCTCTCTTGGACTTCTATAAATGTGCGCATTCCATCATCTCCCAGTTCACAACGCTATGAAGATAATGATACACGATGAAGCTTAAAATTGCATGAATTTTTCATGACAAAACCGCAACATTCTCTTCATTTCTTCCCTTTTCTCAAATCCATCCCTGTTTTCGCGCTTTCGCCGCCGCTTCGACGCGATTGTCGACGCCCAGCTTGCCGATCAGTTCCGACATGTAGTTGCGCACCGTCCCATGCGACAGAAACAGACGCTTCGCGATCGCCGACGAGGACAAGCCTTGTTCGGCGAGCAGCAAAATGTCCCGCTCCCGCGGGGTGAGCGGATTCGGCGCCTCCCACGCGGCGAACGTCAGCTCGGGGCTGAGCGCCCGGCCGCCTCCATGCACCTTCCGGATGGCGTCCGCCAGCTCCCCGCTAGAACCGTCCTTAAGCACGTAGCCGGCGACGCCCGCGGCGAGCGCGCGCTGCAAATACCCCGGACGGGCGAACGTCGTCAACATGAGCACGCGACACGGCAGCCCTTCGTCCCGGATCGCTTCGGCGACCTCGAGCCCGCTGAGCAGCGGCATCTCCACGTCCAGGACGCAGACGTCCGGCCGAAGTTCGCGGACGAGCGATAGCGCCTTCTTGCCGTCTTCGCCTTCCCCGACGATCGACAAATCGTCTTCCATATTCAATAAGGCGGCCAATGCGCCGCGAAGCATCCGTTGGTCTTCCGCCAACACGACCCGAATCATGTCCCCGTCTCCTCCTTCCCGGCGCCTCGAACGACGATCGGCACCTCGAACGTAACCGCGGCGCCGCCGGACGCGGAACGTTCGGCGACGACCGTTCCTTCGATCAGCTGCAGCCGCTCCTTCATAGCGACCCAGCCCGTCCCGGCGGACGCCGACAAGCCGTCCGCGGCCTTGCCGAGGCCGACGCCGGAGCCGACGCCGGAGCCGAAGCCGACGCCGTCGTCGGCGACCGTCAGCCTGAGGCGGCCCTCGTCCGCGATCAACGCGATGCGGCAAGCGGTCGCGGCGCTGTGGCGGACGACGTTCGTCGCCGCCTCCCGCAGCCCCATCGCAAGGATCGTCTCATGCAGCGAAGGCGCGGGCGGAGCGGCGAAGTCGCCTTCGAGCGTCAGTTCGATGCCGGCCGCCGCGAACAGCGACTTCGCGTGCTCGGCTTCGTCGGCGAGCCGCACGTACCGCATGCCGGAGACGAGCTCGCGCATCTGCTTCAGCGCGGTCCGCGCCGTGCCGCGCACCTCTTCCATCTCCGCGGCGGCGCGGCGCGCGTCCTTCGCCGCGAGCTTCGCGGCGAGCTCGGCCTTCAAGGCGATGAAGGTGAGCGTATGGCCGAGCGTATCGTGCAGCTCCCCGGCGATGCGGCGACGCTCCGCGTCCGACGCGAGCCGCTCGAGCTGCGACTGCGCCGCCTCGAGCCGGATCGCCATGTCGCGGTAGCGCGAGGAGGCGCGAATAAGGAACGGCAGCACGCAGACGCCGAACGCCGGCGGCAGCAACGCGACGAGCAGCGTCGGCGTCGCGAACCAACCGGCCGTCGCGGCGACGGCGACGACCAAGACCGCGAAGGCGGCCGCCGTCGGGACGAGCCGGCGGAGCGGCTCCCGGCTGAACGTATCCGCGCACAGGAACGCTAGGTATAAATACATCGGATTCAGCGCGAACGCCAACGCGGCGATGCCGCCCAGCATGCCGAGCGCATACGCGAATTCCCGCGCGTTACGCCGCAGCACGCCGAGATACAGCGCCAGGACGACGGCCGTCAAGGCGCCGCCGAACGCGGCCGCGCGCGGCGGCTCCTGCAGCAGAAAGACGGCCGGGAAAGCGAAATTCAGCAGGAATAAATAGTTCCACTTGCCTCCATACGCGCTGCGTTCCTCGGATTTCGTCACTTACATCGCTTCCTGTCTTCTATAAACATAAGCCGATAATACCATAAATCCGGCGCCGTATCCGAGCAGAACGAGCCATTCCTTCGCGCCCGGTAGACCGCCCGCCAGCACGCTCCACGCGCCGGACGCGTAATGATGCGCCGGCAGCAGCGCGCCGACTGTCTGCATCCACGACGGCAACGACTCCATCGGCATCCAGAGTCCCCCGAATATGGCCATACCCATGAGCAGCGCGTTGCCGACGCCGATCGCCGCGTCCGCGTTTTTCAGCGCGCCGAGCAAGGCTCCCATCGCTAGGAACGGCGCGCTGCCGAGCCAGAGCCACGCCGCGCACAACGCCCACTGCGACGCCGTCAGCGTCAGGCCGTACGCGAACGCCGCCGCCGGAAACAGGATCGCCACGACCGCCAGATTGACGATCAGCGTCGACGCGATCTTCCCCGCGACGTAGACGCCCGTAGGCAGCGGCGTCATCCGCATCAGCCGCATCCAGCCGTCCCGGCGCTCGTACGCGAGACGAATGCCGAACTGGCTCACCGCCGTGCCGATCAAGCTGAACGCCGTCATAGACATCAGCGAGTACGCCCCCCAGGTCGTGCCCCCGATGGTCGTGTCCGGGCCGTTGAGACCGGCGAACAAGAAATAGAAGCCCATCGGCATCGCCAGGGAAAACAACAGGAAGAAGGGGCTGCGCAGCAGCCGTAAGCATTCCGCCTTCCATACCGCCAAAAACATCGTTCGTTCCAGCCGCAGCCTCATGCCCCTTCTCCCCCCTTCGCCGTCAAAGCGCGAAACGCTTCTTCCAAGCTCGGCTCCCGCACCTCGATATTCCGTTCTCCGCGCCCTCCCCGGACGAGCGCCAGCAGCACGGCGTCCGTATCCGACGCGTACAACCGCACTCGGCCGCCCTGCCGTTCCACGCGCTCCACGCCCGGCAGCGACGACCAGTCGGCCGCCTGCGCGCCCTCCGGCGCGTCGAACACGACCGACCGCAGCGACGCCGACGTCTTGAGCGTCGCGGGCGCGCCGTCCGCGAGCACCTGTCCGTCCGCGATCACGACGACGCGGTCTGCGACGGCATCCGCTTCCTCCAGATGATGCGTCGTGAGCAGCACCGTCTTGCCCGACGCCGACAGCGCCCGGATCGTGTCCCAGAACCGATCCCTCGATTCGATGTCCATGCCGACCGTCGGCTCGTCCAGGACGAGCAGATCGGGGTCTCCGGCCATGCTGAGCGCGAACGCGAGACGGCGGCGCTGACCGCCGGAGAGCGACGTCGCCGTCCGGGACGCCTCCCGTTCCAGCCCTGCGATCGACAGCAGCCGCGCGAGCGTCAGCGGCCGCGGATACAGCGCGCGGAACAGCTCCAGCGTCTCCCGGACGCGCAGCCCGTCGGCGGGCTTCGCTTCCTGAAGCAGCGCGCCGACGCGCTCGCGGAACGGCCGCGAGCCCGGCTCCATGCCGAAGGCGCTCACCGATCCCGCCGTCGGACGCCGCAGCCCGAGCAGCATCGACACGAGCGTCGACTTGCCCGCGCCGTTCGGCCCGAGCAGCGCGGTCACTTCCCCGCGCCTCCACTCCGCCGTGAGCGGCTTCACCGCATGCTTCTCTCCGAACTTCTTCTCGAGCCCTCGGAACGATATCGTCTCTTCCATCCGTTCGCTTGCCACTTGCTCGCACCCTCTTCTCCGTCGATTTCGTTACCTTCATCTTACCGATCGACGGGTCCGGCGCTTAGTAGCGACTGTCAGAACATCGGGGTGACAAAAGTCAAGAATCCGACTTCGCCGACGGAATGGGCGCCGTCCGTGGACGTCCGCCCAAGAGCGCGAGCGCGGATCGCATATGTTATGGTAGAGCGTTGAGGCGGGGAGGTGACTCCTATGACGGAAGTAGTTGCAGGCTGGGGAACTTCGACGGCGGCGATTCTCGTTTTGTACATTTTGCTTGTGATCATCTTGATGTCGTTCTAATCGGGCTCCGCAATCCGAACTCCGAACGAACGCCAAGAAGGCACGCCGCGCGCATTCGCGCCGACGTGCCTTCTTTCATTTTCCGCAGGAACCTCTATGCCTTCAATTCGCTCGTGCAATGCTTGCACCGCTTCGCGAGAATCGGCACGACGGACAAGCATTCGGGACATGTCTTCTCGCTCGGCTCCGGGGCCGGTACGGCCGAATCCCGACGCTTGCGCATCTTGTTGATCTGACGTACGACGATGAAGATCGTGAACGCGACGATCAAGAAATCCAAGACGGTGTTCAAGAACAACCCGTAATTCAGCGTCGGCGCGCCGACGGCTTTGGCTTCCTCCAGCGTCGCGTACTTGCCGCCGTCCAAGGCCAAGAACAAGTCGTTGTATCGCGCGCCGCCGAGCAGCAAACCGATCGGAGGCATGACGATGTCGTTCACGAGCGAAGTCACGATCTTGCCGAAGGCGCCCCCGATGATGACGCCGACGGCTAAGTCGACGACGTTCCCCTTCATCGCGAACTCTTTGAACTCTTTCAACATTCGGCTCGTCCTCCTTCAAGTATAATGTTTATTTTAACACTATTAATGCTGGCGCTCCATCGTTCTCTCCCCCCCGATTCTCCTCGACCCGAAAGTCAAACCTTATGGTACAATAGGAGATATGCAGATCACGCAACCACCGATAGGTCGCACGGATTTGACTATATTTTCGTATGACTGCTTGGTCAACCAATTCTCGAGGAGGTGCGATATATGGATAAGAAGACCCTCATCCTAAACAGCGCCGTCACCTTATTCGCCCAAAGAGGGTATCACCAGACGACCATCCAAGACATCGCCGACGAGGCCGGCATCGCCAAGGGCGGCATTTATTTTTATTTCAAGTCGAAGGAAGAGCTGCTGCTGTCGGTCGTCTCCGAGTATTATGACCGATTGTTCAACCAAACCGTCGACACCGCGAATCGGTACCTCCACGCTCCGAAAGAAGGGCTCGTCCAACAAGTGATGAATCACTTCCAGGACGCAGGCTCGCACTCGAATATGATCGCTTTGTTTACGCGAGGCCAGATCGACGTGAACGCCGAGGTGAGGTCGGTGCTGCTCGACATGAGGGGCAAGTTCCTCGTCTGGTTCCGGGACCAAGTCATCGCCGTCTACGGTCCGCGGATCGAGCCGTACGCGTTCGACCTGGCCGCGCTGCTGACGTCGCTCGTTCGCGAATATATGAGCTTCATCCTCGTCAACGGGGCGGCTCTGCCCGTCCGCGGGCTCGGGGAGGCGATCGTCGCCCGCGTGGACGATGCCGCGCGGGGCGTCATTCGGTCGCAGGAGCCGCCGATGCTTACGACGGCCTTCATGAAGACCGTTCTGCCGACCCTCGACATCCGGGAAGGCGCAGACGCCTCCCGGCAGCTGTCTCGCGCGATCGATGCGTTGGTCGCTCGCATCGGCGCGGAAGTCGACGCCGACGAAGACGCGACGACGGCCAGACAAGCGGCCGACGTCATGAAGGAGGAAGCGGCGAAGCCGAAGCCCCGCCGCGTCGTGCTGGAAGGCATGCTTACTTTGCTGGAGCGGATGGGCGGCGACGCGACGGCGGGGAAAGAGCTCGAGGAAGCGCGAAGGCTTGTAGCGACTTTCGAAAGCTGAAAAAGTTTTCCTTGTATAATGGCATTCGCTTGTGGTAATATTAAATATTGTAAGTGTAAAGTGTAACCCCTTATGAACATTCCTCTGTGTGGATCTGACCCAATCCTCGTTTTCACTTCCTTTTTATCTAACGGCTGCTGGAAGGAACACGAATCCATACTGGCGCGGTCTTGGAACCGCAAGGACGATCGAGAGGCAGGGCTATCGTTGTTTTCGTGAAGTATTGAATTTCGGAATCGACATACGCGGTTGCGCGACACATAAACAGACCCCCGTTCCGCTTCGGAACGGGGGTCGTCCAATTTATACGGCTGTTATGCGGCCTGCAGCCGTTTGCGGGTATCGTTCCAGAATAGAGCCGTGCCGATAAAGCTGCAGGCGGCGGCGAACAGCAGCAGCGAGGAGATCGGAACGACGTCGACGAGCGCCGTGCTGAGAATCGGTCCGATCGAGCCGCGGATGCCGAACAAGAGCAGATGGAGCCCGAACACGACCGCCTCCCTTCCGGGCGCGATGCGGAACACGTACGCCAGAATGCCGATGTCCCAAATCGCGTCGCCGATGCCTTGCACGCCGCTCGCGACGAGCACCGCCGGGTAATTGCCGAACAAGCCGTACAAGAGCGGGGCGACGCCGAACGCCGCGATGCCGTAGGTGAGCGTACGTTCGGGCGGGTACCGGTCGACCGCCCAGCCGACGGCGAGCAGCGCGCCGATGAGGCATACATAATAAGCCATCCGGGCGTATCCGATCTCTACGTTCGTTAGTTGGAGCAGTTCGACCTGCGTGATTTGGTACAAGGGCTGCACGAGAATATTGCCGAAGCCGGAAAACGTCGTCGCGACCATAAATACGGCCAACGGCCGGTTTTCCCTAACGACGGTCCACTGCTCCTTGAGCGACGCGCGCTTCGCGGCGGGCGAACGGGTCGGCGCCGGATTCGACGTACGGACGCCGAAGAACAACGAGATGGAGACGATGCCGGTGAGCGACGCCAAGACGAGCGGACCCGAAGGACCTCCGATATCCGTCCACAACCCGATGAAATACGCGATCGGGATCATCATCGCGCCCATCGCCACGCGAACGTACCCCATGAGCCGCCCGCGCTGCTGCGCCGGATAGATGCGAGTCATCAAGGCCGCATAGGCCGGCGCTTGAATGCCCATCAGCATATGGAACGCGAGCGCGGTGGCGACGTACACCCAGGGCGCCCCGAAGAATGCCGGAAGCAGGATGAGCGCGCGGCCGATCAGGTTCGGCCAGATGACGAACGGCTTCGGATTCATCCGCTCGATCCAGCCCGCCCACAGCGGGGACAGCAGCAAGCCGATCGCCGGCGCCGCCGACAGCAGTCCGACTTGGACGTTGCTCGCTCCTTGTTGAATGGCCATCGGAAGGTAGAACTGGTTGAAGACGACGTTGAACGCGCTGAAGAGGACGGCCGCGCCGAAGTCCCAGCGGAAATTGTTCGATGCGTCCGGGTCGAGCCGCAGGCCGAAGCGAGGCTGCGATTGCGTCTGGAAGGCAGGCTTCACGTGAGGTTCCTTCTATCTGTACACGAAGTACGAAAATTATGTTCTTACTGAAGAATCCCACGGAACGGCGTTTTTCGCAACAAGCATTTTCATGAAAATAACGTCGTCCTGCCGCGCTTTCCCCACTCTCCGGTCGAGGAGCGCGCGCGGGGTCCTTGCGGCTTCTTTTTTCTTCTCTCCGCGAACACCTATCTCTCCGCTCCCGAATATGATGGCAAAAAAGTCACGTCACGGGAGGATTTATCGCATTATGCAAATTCACGTCATTCAACCGGGACAGTCGCTCTACGGCTTGTCTCAAGCGTACGGCGTCCCGGTTCAAACGATAGCCGACGCGAACGAGCTGCAGGTCGACCGATCCCTGGTCGTCGGCCAAGCCGTCGTCATTCCGATCGTCGGCTCTTATCACTGGCTCCAGCCGGGCGAAAGCTTGTATTCGGTGTCGCGCCGCTACGGCGTGCCGATCGCGACGCTCGCGTCCGTGAACCAGCTGTCGCCTTCGCAGACGCTGCCGGTCGGACTCCGTCTCTACATTCCGCCGCGGGCGAAGCGCAGCGTCGAATCCAACGCTTACGTCGAACCGCGCGGGGAGACGGTCGCCCCGGCCTTGACCGCGTCCGCCCGCGAAGCGGCGCCGCATCTGACGTACCTCGCGCCGTTCAGCTTCCGCATTCAGCGGGACGGCTCGCTGGTCGCCCCGCCGCTGGACGACTTCGCCGGCATCGCCGCGGCGCAGCGCGTCACGCTGATGATGGTCGTCACGAACCTTGAGAACGACCAGTTCAGCGCGGAGCTCGGGCGCATCATCATGAACGACCAGACGGTGCAGACGGCGCTGCTCGATAACATCGTTAGGACCGCCCGCGCGAACGGGTTCCAGGACATTCATTTCGACTTGGAGTTTCTTCGGCCGGAGGATCGCGAGGCGTACAATCGCTTCCTGGCGAGGGCGTCGGAGCGGCTTCATGCCGAGGGATTCCTTATGTCGACGGCGCTCGCGCCGAAGACGAGCGCAACGCAGCAGGGCGCTTGGTACGAGGCGCACGATTACGCCGCGCACGGACGTTACGCCGACTTCGTCGTCATTATGACGTACGAATGGGGGTACAGCGGCGGTCCGCCGATGGCGGTGTCGCCGATCGGTCCGGTACGCCGCGTGCTGGAGTATGCGCTGACGGAGATGCCTGGGAACAAAATCATGATGGGGCAAAACCTGTACGGCTACGATTGGACGCTGCCGTTCGTCCCCGGCGGCGAATACGCCAAGGCGCTCAGCCCCCAGGCAGCCATCGATCTGGCGCGCCGCATGAATGCGTCGATCGAATACGACTACACCGCGCAGGCGCCTCACTTCAATTACTGGGACGCCCAAGGCCGCGAGCACGAGGTATGGTTCGAGGACGCGCGCTCCATCCAAGCGAAGTTCGATCTGATCAAGGAGCTCGGCCTGCGCGGCATCAGCTACTGGAAGCTGGGGCTGCCTTTCCCGCAAAACTGGCTGCTGCTCGAAGACAACTTCACGATCGCGAAGCGGCGCTGACCCGCCCTTACGCTCGCCAAACGCAAGGGGGCCGGCTCGTTTTTTCGAGACAGCCCCCTAAAATCGTATGTGATGGGTAATACTTTATTTAATGATCGTCGCCGAGCTCCGAAGGCGGGATCTGGTAAATCGTCAGGCTGTCGATATAGATCGGCGTCCCGCTCGTTGCGGTGACGGAGATCGTATGAACGCCTTTCTTCAGCCTGACCTCCCGGCTTGCAAGCTTGTAGTCCGCCCATAGCCTCGTAGCCGTTTGCGGAAGCGCAAGTCCGCCTAGGACGAGCTCGCCGTCCACTCGAAGCTCCAGCTGCTCCGTAGTCGAAGCCAGATTAGAGTACCGGAAGTCCAAAATATAATTCCTGTGCTTGTCGAGCTCTACAGTCCATTCGATCGTCTCCCCGGCGCCGTTCGCGACCGCATATCCCGTTCCCGTGTAGTGCAATGCGGTCTTGCTAACCTCCGCGCCGTTCGAAACCGCCGCAGCCTCCGCTTCAAGGAACCACTTTACCGGCTCCCCGGAAGGCAAGGGCAGATCGACCGAATCGGCCGTCGGAACCCCCGCATTCGGCGTGCCGTCCGGATTCCATTCCACCTTCTGGAGCCTTGTTTGGCGGAATTGACCGCAGCCTTGGCCGGACTCCGGATTCGCGTGATATACCATATAATTCTCCGTGCCGTCCGGCGACGTCGTGAAGCTGTTATGTCCCGTGCCGTAAGCGCCGTTCTCCGGAGATTGCTGGAAGAGCGGCGTCGGGTGCTTCGTCCATGCTTCCGGATTCAGCAAGTCCGCATCCTCCGGAGCGGATAGAAATCCGAGCTTATATTCGTCGGATGAGCAATGGCTTGCAGAGAATACTAAGAAAATGTTCCCGTCCCGCTTCAAAAATTGCGGCGCCTCGTTGATCGGGGTGCCTCCCGTCTCCCAGTCGTACGTCGGCCGCGAAAGCTCTACCCGATTCGAGCTCATCGTCACGGGATCGCTTAAGGTCGCGATATAAATCCGCTGCTCGCCGCCGGCGTAATCGTAAGGCTTACCCGACCATGCGAAATACAGCTCGCCGTTATGCTCCAGCACGGTGCCGTCGATGGCCCAATAATCGTTATCGGGGTCGAACACTTGGCCGCGATCGATCCACGTCCCTTTCGTCGGGTCGGGAGAATCGTTTTCCAAGACGAACGTTCTGCGCTTCAGCGGATCCCCCGTGCCGTTCGGCCTTCTGTCGGTAGCGGTATAGTAGATATACCATTTCCCCTCGAGGTAGTGCAGTTCGGGCGCCCACATCTCTCGGCTGTTCGGTCCGGCGGAGGGCAGCGTCCACACCTCGGTTTTTTCTCCCGAAGTCAACCCGGACAGCGTCTTCGACTTCCAGATGCTGACTCCGCCTGCCGTCGTCATGTAGTAATAATAGCCGTCCGTATGCTTATATACCCAAGGGTCCGCTCCGCGCTCCGGCTTCAGCGGGTTCGAGTACGTCGGCGTCGCGTTCGCCGCGAGCGCGGGGCTTGCGGACGCGACGGCCAAAGCCGCGATCAATATAGAGTAGACGATCGCCATCGTTCTTCGCTTCATTGCCATTCATCTCTCATCCCTTCATGGTTTCGATGAATTCAAGGATCCGCTCTCGGCGCCGACGATGGCTTGCAGCAGCGGCTGCATCTCTTCGCCCGTATCGCGGAAGCGCTGCATGTTGTCGAACAATCTTCTTCTCATCTCGGACAACACCGGCTCGAAATCGGGATCGTCGCGCAAGTTGTTCATCTCGAACGGATCCGCCCTCAGATCGTAAAGCTCATGATCGGCTCCGTCGGTGACCACGTATTTATATTGCCGATAGTAAAGCGCTCTCTGCACGGCGTTGACGTCGAAGTGCCCGTAATGCTCCGCCATGAAATCCTCCCGCCATGCGGAGCTGCCGCCGGTCAGCCGAGGCGCCAGGCTCATCCCGTCCATATACTCGGGCGCTTCCAAGCCTGCGAGCTCCAGCACCGTCGGCACCAAGTCCAAATTGCTGACGAGCGCGTCCGAAGCGGTGCCCGCGCCGATCCCCGGCCCCCGGATGACCAACGGAATATGCATCAGCTCTTCCATCAAATCTCCCGCTTTATCCACCATGCCTCCATGGCTGCCGAGCGCATCCCCGTGATCGGCGGTATAGATGACGTAGGTGTTTTCGGCAAGACCGAGCGCCTCCAGCCGATCCAGAAACTTATTTACGGATTTCTCGATGTAGTCGTAATGCTCGTAAGCCCGCTGCAGCACCGGCTGCCAATCTTCCCAAGACTGGAGCTTGTACTTCTGACGAAGACTCTCCCGGTACTCTCGGACGAAGGCCGGCCGATCCTTCATCTCGTCGGCGAAGCTGGGGTATTCCTCGATGCGGCGCGGATCGATCGTATCTTTCGCCTCCAGCGGAACCTGGTACGCTTGATGCGGACCCCAAATATCGATTCGTAACGCGAACGGTTGCCCGGACGCGCCCGTCCCGCCGCCTGCGCCGAGCAGCCAATCCTCCGCCGAAGACAGCAGAAAATCCGACTCGTGCACCGGTCCGGGTGTCGCGAGAAAGCCGGCGGAATATGTATTGAAATTGTCCACCGCCGTTACATCGTAATCCCCGTTCGGGAAGCGCGTCTGATTGATGCCCCACTCTTGACGGAAGATCGGCGCCTGCAGCCCTTTCCGGTTCAAATATTGCTTGTACGCTTCGGTCATATACGGATTGCCGTAGCCCCGAGGGTAGAAGCCCTCCACTCCCTTGGATTCCAAATCGTAACCGCTGTGATTTTTGCCGAAGTAACCGACCCGATAGCCTTGCTCCGCGAGCATCTCGAAGTAAAGCGGGTACGCCGTCTCCTCTTTCGCCTTCTCGTTCTTCAGCTTCCGATGCTTATGCGTATAGACGCCGGTCATCATGGACGCTCGCGCCGGCAAACAGAGCGGATGCACCGAACGGCATAACGTGAATTCCGCCCCTTCGCTCGCCAACCGTTCGTACGCGGCAAGGGTCGGCTTCGCGCCCTTCGTCAGCTTGTAATGCCGGAACGTGACGTGATCCAGCATGATCCATAATATATTCGGCCGCTTTGCATCCAATCGAGCTCACCCTCCTTTATGCTGTAAGTGCTTTCAAAAAAAGTTTCTCCCCCCTTGTTCGAGGATATGACCGAATTGTATTCCGGCGAGATGACGCATGCAATTTGCGATTTTTTCAGGACTATGCGCATCGTGCGTTTCGCCCGCGATTACGAGTTCCCGACCAAGTCGCGATATTGGCCGGGCGTTACGCCCTCCGCCGCCTTGAATTTGCGGACGAAGCTGGGCACGTTCAAATAGCCGACGTCCATGACGATGTCTTGAATCAGTTTATCCGTCTTCTGCAGCTGCAGCTTCGCTTCGTTCATCCGCAGATTCGACAAAAAATCGATGAAGGTGACGCCGGTCTCCTCTTTAATAAATCTGCTGAGATACGTCGTCGAAAGCCCGAACCGCTCCGCGATACGCTCGAGAGAGAGCTGACTGTCCTTGAAATTCGTTTGGATATACGAGATGATGCTGTTTTTCTGCTCGATCCGCATCTTATCTTTATATTCTTTCACTTGCTTGCAAAACCGTCTCGTAAAATCCTCCAGACTCGACTGGAATTCCTGGAGCGAATTAAATTGCAGCAGCTCGCGAATATCCGACAGCAGGCTATGCCCGTTCATCGACTGCAGCGTCTTCATAATATGGTTCACGACGTCGAAGCATAAGCATCTGACGAATAAGAACGATGTCGTTCGGGACGTCATCTGTTCGATGAGCAGCTTCACCGTTTCCAACGCGACCGCCTCGTCGCCTTGCTTCAAGCTTTGAATATACAGCGCCAGCTCCTTCATCGGATGCCATTGCGCCTGCAGCTGCCCCGATCCGTCCAAGTCCTCGTACAAGTGGATCGATCGCTTGGCGTTGAGTTGGTTGTCGAACAACGCGGCGGAAGCTTCCAGATGCGACGAACCGATATGGTCGAGGTCGGGATACAGCTTTCCGATGCCGATCGCGAGTCCGACGCCGAGCTCCTCCTCCGCGAGCGCGGATACGCTGTTCGCGATGTCGAGCCGCTTTCGAACGCCGTCTTCCGGCATATCCTTCAGCACGAAAATCATGACGATATACGGCTCGTTGGCAAGCTCCACCCCGTATCCCCATCCGCCGACGAACGTCATCGTCTCCAATAGCACGACGAGACGACCCAGGTCGGCTCCCGCCGCGTGAGGCTGTTGGCTGGAAATCGCCATGCAGAAGAAGGCTTCCCCGTCCATCATTACATTGGAGCAGGCGATCAAGTAGTCGCGCTCGTTCGGATCGGCCGTTCTCCCTTTCAACAGCGTCAACAAGCATTGGTCCTTGATGAACGGGCGTTGGGCGTTCATCCGCACGAGCACTTCCTGATGCTTCTGCAGCGTATTGTCGAACGTGTACCGGATGATCTCCAGCTCGTTCTTGCCTTGCGTATCGTCGTCGGGCCGGTATTCCGGCTTCGTGAAATAGGCGAGCAGCGCCCGAATCGGCTTATAGCTTCTGGACGACAGCAGGAACGCGCCGACGACGCCGACGACGAGCAGGAACAAGCTGATCCCGATAATGGCGGATCTCATCCGATACGCGCGCTCGTAGAAAACATGCTCCGGCATCGCGATGACGTAGCTCCAGTTCGATTCCTCGGAGAACATGCGCGTGACGACGAAATCGATATGACCGGAACGCACGGAAAATACGCCGGTTCCTTTGACGGACTGCAGATCCTCGTCCAACGTATTCAACTGCGCGCTCTCGTCCATATGATTGAACGACACCAACGGACTGTAATAATTATCGTAAATGGCGAGATATCCCGGAATATCGCCGAGGATATTCGAGAACTTGGACAAAAATTCGGATTCGCTCATCGTCGCCAATATGGTCGCTTGCGGGAACTTATTCAAATAAGGTACCGGATACAAGAAGGCGATCTTGCTTTCGCCGGAAGGATCGATCGACGATTTGTTCTCGATCCGCTTCGCCTTGGGAGCGCTTACCGCATTCAATTCGCGGAAGAAGCTGGCTTTCGTCCAATCGAAATCTTTCTTGAGTTCGTACTCGAAATAATCGTACGCGTATCGGCCCGAGTTCAAATATATTTTGGTGTCCCCGCGGTAGTAAAACATAAGATCGTTGATGAACGGATAATGCTCTACATACGCCGCCATCTGCGGAACGAGCAGTCCTTCCCGCTTCGCCGAGTCGGTCGTCGAATAAATGTCGGATTCCGCGGAAATATGATAGATGATTTCCCGAATCGACTTCAGCTCCAGATCGATCTGATCCCGAACCTGCGTCAGCTTCGCCAAATTCGAATCGGCGATCTCTCTCTGATAGCTGACGACGTTCACGAAATAGAATACGCCGATCAGAATGATCAGCGGTATAGCGAATATGACGATATAGGATAGGAATAGCTTGTAGAACAAACTGTTTGTTCTTTTTCTCATACTCGCCATCCCCCGTTCGGTAAACATCGTACGCCGATCCGGCGAGTTCCGGCTTCGGCGTATCGGCAAAATCACGCCAGGGGGCGTGCGTCCCCTGACGTGTGTTCGGCAACATCTTTATTTACTTACATATCGATCGTATGCGGCTTGCGTAATCTGTACGGCTTCTTCGACGCCGAGCTGCTTCATCTGATTCAAGTAATCGTCGAACTTGCTGAGCGGCTCCGCGCCGAGGATGAACTTGAGCACCATCTCGTTGCTGTACGTGTTGATTTCCGTCAAGATTTTCGCCCGGCGATCGGTTTCTTCCGCCGTCAGACGAATCGGCGGCAGCCGCATCGCGCTGTCTACGTTCGGGTCGTCCGCCCATTGCTGACGGATCGCTTTCGATTCCGGCGATTTCGCCAGGTTCGGATTCGCGTCCACGTCCGTAGCGGACAGCTTCGGCGCGAAATGCGCCCGCAAAATATGATTCGCGGGGTCGGTCCCGAACTTCGGGTTATTCAAAATATAGTCGGTGTACTGCGGTTTTCCGTCCACCAGATGATAGGTCTTGCCTTCGATCCCGTAGTTAAACAGGGTCGAGCCTTCTTCCGTGTACGCATAATTCAACCAACGCACGGCTTCCTCGATATGCTTCGACGTGGACGTAACGACCGTCTCCTGCCCTTGCCCCGCCTGCGGCCACTCCGCCGGCATATAATGCACTTTGTCGTCGGCGTTCACTCTCGGATACGGCGCGGATACGTACTTCTTATTCATCTGAACGCCGCGATTGTACGTTCCTACGACGGCTTCGACCATCATCGCCGCGCTTCCGCTGTCGAGCAACGCTTGCGCTTGCGGCAGCTTTAACCCCGCGAAATCTTTATTGATGTAACCTTCATTGTACCATTTATTCATCAGCGTTAAGTATTCTTTAAACGCAGGCTCGGCTTGACCGAAGGCGACGGTCTTGCCGTCTTTGAGATAGAACCCGTTGAGCACGCCGAACGGACCGATAAACTGCTCTTCGAGCCCGGTATCCAACAGAATATAAGGCGCGATCCCCTTCTGCTCCTTCACCGTCTGGAAAAACTTCTCGTAGTCCGCGATCGTCCGCGGGATGTCCGCACCGGCCGACTTCAGCGTCTCCTCGTCGATCACGATTCTTCTCCATGGCGGATCGCTGACCGGCTTGATCATATAGAACGCCGAAAACTTCCCTTCGTCGTTCGTCGTCTCGCGCAATATTTCCGGATCCGAGTTGACCAGCTGAAAGTAGTCCGGAGCGTAAGTTTCCATATACGGCGTCAAATCGGCGAATACGCCGTCCCGAACGCCCTTGTCCTCTCCTCCGACATATCGGTCCGCCCCGGCCCCGATAATAATATCGGGAAGCTCTCCCGAGGCGATCATCAGGTTGAACGACTCTTTCTCTTGTCCTTGCGCCGGGTGGATGAATTCGATTTTGACGCCGGTCCGCTTCTCTAATTCCTGATATACCTCGTTCTCGTTGTAGCTTCGGATAAATTGAGTGGCGAGCGGGTGCATCGACACCCATACTTTGAGCGTGATCGGTTCATCCGTCGCGATCGGGTACCCGGTCTTCGGCGCTTCGGCAGCCGCAGGCGTCTCCGAAGCCGCCGGCGTTTCCGACCCTGCCGGAGCGGACGGCTCCGGCGCATCCTCGCCGCCCGCGTCTCCTCCCGCGCAGCCTGCCGTTATACCGGCAAGCAGCACCGCCGTCATGCCGTATCCGAACATTTTCCGAATCGAAGTCTTCCATTGAAACATGGCCGTCTTCACCTCTCCCCATGATTTGAAAATGCTTATCGTCCCCTTGTGTCTATGCCAAGCCGATGCGTTACCCCTTCATCGAACCGAGCATCACCCCCTTGACGAAGTACTTTTGACAGAAAGGATAAATGAACAGGATCGGGACGGTCGCCACGATAATCGTGCAATACTTGATGAGTACGTACACAAGCGATCTGTCGTCCTCGTTCATCGCGACGGATTCCACCGTATTGCCGCTGGCGGAATTGGCGATCAATATTTCCCTAAGCAGCAGCTGAAGCGGATACAGCCCCCGATCCTGCAAGTATAAGACGGCGTTAAACCAAGCGTTCCAATGTCCGACCGCGTAGAAGAGCACGATGACCGCGACCGTCGCCTTCGCGACGGGCAAAATAATGCGGAACAGGATCGTAAAGTCGTTGGCTCCGTCGATCTTCGCCGATTCTTCCAGCCCGTCCGGCACGGCGGCGAAGCCGGCTCGCATGACGATCATATTGTAGGTCGCGATGAGTCCCGGGATGATCAGCGCCAATCTCGTATCGTATAAGCCGATATTTTTCACAAGCAAGAAATTAGGGATGAGACCGCCTCCGAAGTACATCGTGAATACGGTCATGATCGCGAGCGGCTTCTTGAGCATCAGGTTTTTGCGGGACAGCGCGTAGGCGCCCAACGCCGTCATCAGTACGTTCAGGACGGTGCCGACGGTCACATAAAACAACGTGTTCAGGTAGCCGGTCCAAATATTCGGATTTTGCAGGACGACCTCGTATCCGACCAGAGAAAATCCGAGCGGCCGAAACAGAAGGCCGGAATGCCTGGAAAGAAGAGCCGGTTCGCTGAACGAAGCGAACAGTACGTGAAGCATCGGATATAAACAGACAATGCCTATAACGGTGAGCAGCACGTAATTGAATGTATCGAAGGCGGCCTCGCCGAGCGATCCTTTGCGATTCAACAATTCTAGTCACCCCCTCGGCGGTCTACCATAAGCTTTCTTTCAAGTACTTGCGGCTGAAGTTGTTGACGGCGATCAATATGATGAAGTTAATCGTCGAATTGAACAGCCCCACCGCGGCGCCGAAGCTGTAATTGGCTTCCTGAATGCCTCGACGGTACACATAAGACGAAATGACGTCCGCGGTTTCGTAGGTTAATGGATTGTACAGCAAAATGATCTTCTCGAAACCTTCGCTCATGATATGGCCCACTCGCATGATGAGCAGGATGGTGATGGTCGGAATGAGCGCCGGAATCGTAATATGGAGCAGCTGCCGCCATCTCCCCGCCCCGTCGATGGACGAAGCTTCGTACAGATGCGGATCGACCGTCGACAGCGCCGCCAAATAGATGATGCTTCCCCAGCCCATCTCCTGCCAGATGCCGCTCGAGACGAAGATCGTCCGGAACAAGTCGCTCTGCATAAGCAAATTCGACCGCTCGCCGCCGAAGAACGCGATGATGTCGTTGATCACGCCTTCGCTTTGCGAAAAATCGACGATAATGCCGCAGATGACGACCAGAGATATAAAGTGAGGCATATAGCTCACGGTCTGAATGGTGCGCGTAAACATCCGGCCTCTGACCTCGTTCAGAAGCAACGCCAACAGGATCGGAGCGGGAAACGCGAATAAAATTTGATAAATGTTGATCAAGAGCGTGTTTCGTACGACCCGAAACGCGTATGGGCTGTTCCAGAAATCGGTATAGTGCATCCACCCGACCCATTCGCTGCCGAATATGCCCTTGAAGGCGTTAAAATTTTGGAAAGCGATGACGAGTCCGCCGATCGGCACATAATGGAAAATCACATAGTATGCAATGACCGGCAAAGCCATCAGATACACGTATTTATTCGTGAACACGTCTTTGCGCAATCTGCCGAGGAATGAATTTCGGGTCGCGGTCGATTGCCGCTTCGCAAGCTCCACTGCGTTCCCCTCCTTCGTCTTTGGATTTGAACCGATTGTATGTCGGCGGTAAAACTTCGGTCAATTTGCGATATTTATCGGGCTGTGCGGCGTATGCAAACCGGCTGGAATCGTTAATCCCCGCGGTTTCGCGACGGCGCCGGCTGCTTCGAGAGCGTCGGGCCGAACACGACGACGGAGCCGTCTTCGGCGAAGATCATCCGATCCATGCACACCTGCCGATCGCCTCCGCCCGCTTCCGGGTCCGTGTGCGTATGGTAAACGATAAACAACTCGCTTCCGTCCGGGGAAACCGTCACGCAGTGATGCCCCGGTCCGGACACCTTCGTCCCGTCGGCGGCGAGGATCGGATTTTTCGAAAATTTCTTGTAGGGTCCTAACGGGCTGTCGCTTACCGCGTACCCGTCGGAGTAGTCCCGGGCGGCGAAGCAGTTGGCGGAATACATCAAGTAGTACGCTCCGGCATGCTTCAGAACGAACGGCCCCTCGTTCCATCGGACGTCTTCCCCGGACTTGAACTCCCACGGCTGATCCGGCCGGATCAGCAACACGCCTTCGTGCTTCGGCGTCATCATATCGGAGCCGAGCTCGAACGCGTAAATATGGCTTTCCTTGCGCCCGTCTACGACGTTCTCGGAGCAGTCCCGCGAATAATACAAATACCGCCTTCCGTCCTCGTCCGTAAACACATGAGCGTCGATCGCGGCAATGCCGTCGTCGAACATCGGCCGATCCGATACGTCGCGGAACGGTCCGGTCGGCGCATCCGCAACGGCGATGCCGATGCGCAAGCTGTCCTTCTCCTTCCAGCGCGCCGTGTAGTACATGTAGAACTTGCCGTCGCGCTCGACCACCTCCGGCGCCCAAAATTGCCGATACCCCCAAGCCTTCTCGTTCTTCGCCTTCTCGTAGACGAAGCCTTCCGCCTTCCATTCGATCAAATCGTCGGAGGACCAAGCTTTAAAGCCGTCTTGGACCGCGGAGGTCGGGTAGCAATAATAACGGCCGTCCGAAGCTTTCAGCACGAACGGATCTCCGATCTGTTGAATGTTCAGCGGATTCTTATATGCCTGATGAAGCATGTCGCGCCCTCCTTCATGGGTTTAGCGAGATTGTAGGCCGATCTACCGAATCCGGTCAATTTGCGATTCATGCCGCTTATGCGAAAAAGAAAAGACCGCCTCGTTCGGTTGATTTCAACCGCGGAGGCAGTCTTTATTCATGCGCGATGCGGAATGCCGGGACGCTTCTCTCGGACGAACGTCAGCTTGATGCCCTCGCCGTAGTTTCCGAAGCCGCTCCCGAACAAATTGAGCCCGCGGCGATGCTCGGCTTCCGGTTCGACGGAAAGCTTTACTACGATCGGCCGTCCGTCCCCGAGGCCCAGCTCCCCGATCGTCACGTCGGAAGCTTTGACGCCGTTCACCCACGTGCCGCGGGGCGTCGTCTTCCACTCGAAGCGTTCGCCGAATTGGGTTCCGTACACCCACCAAGGAGGCGTCAGCTTGCCTCGTTCCATGCCGTAATCGCCCTTGGGCGTAACGACCGCCGTCTTCACCCCGTTCAAGGTCAGCGTAATGTCCGAAGGCCAATCTTCGTTGAAGCCTCTCGCTTCGGAGCACAGCTCGGCGGCGATCGTCAGCTCCTTCACCTGCTGCTCGGGGGGCGTCGTATCCGGAAACCGATATTCGACGAAGCCGTCCTCGCTGAACCAGAGCAGTGACGCGTCGCAGCGTTCCGGCAAGTAGAAGGAGCGCGGGTCGTCGGCCGCGCCGATTAAGCCGTCTTTGCCCGCCATGCCGCAAGGGGCGTTCACCTGAAAGAGGGTGTACATACCGATCGGCATAACGATTTGTTCTCGTTCGTGCAAGCTGTCTCCCGGCGCGCGCGGCAGCTCCAAGTGCAGGTGGTCGTAAGGGCGCGCGCATATTTTTTCCCGGTTGGCGTTCGGCACCGATTCGAGCAGCCCGGCCTGCTCCAGCTGCTGCACGTTGATCGAAACCGTCGGTTGGGCGGCCCCGAGCAGCGCCATCAGCTGCGAGATGCTCTTGGGCCCGTCCGAAAGCGCTTCTAGGATGCGCAAGCGCAAATCGCCGGACAGCGCCTTGGCGGTTTCCTGAAGCTGCGCGGGAGATATTCGTTTCGTGCGGTCGTCCGTCACGCGAGCAACGCCTTCATATACAACGATGCCTCCGCCTTACGAAGCTCCGCCAATGCCGGCGCGTAGTCCGGGTCGTCCGACACGTCGTGGAATTCGTCCGGGTCTTTTTCCAAATCGAACAGCTCGTAATGGGTTCGGCCGTCCTTTTCGATATGGACATATTTCATCCGACCGTCGCTGACGCTGAAGAAGCCTTCGCCCTCGGCATACACATAGCGGTAACCGCCTTCCGCGATCGATGCCTTAAAGTCCCGTCCGTCCGTCTCGACCGGCTCCGCGCCGGCGGCTTTCGCGCAGGTCGCCAAAATATCGGTGAGCATCACCTTCGCATCCGTACGCAGATGCTCCCGTTCGCCGGGATATTGCACGAGCATCGGGATATTAAGCACGTCCTCGTAGCCGCAATCCCCCTTGCCCCATATGTCGTGATTGCCGAGCATCTCCCCGTGATCCGCCGTAAAGACGACCAAGAGATTATCGCCGAACCGGCGAACCGCCGCGTCGACGATGCGGCCGATCTCGTCGTCGATCAACGCGACGTTCGCATAATAGCTCTTGCGCAATCGGAACCAGTAATCCTCCGAGTAATTTTTCTGCGCATATCCCGCGGCGGGGCCGCTGCCGTCGGCGATGCCTCGCCCGTCGCCGTGATAGCTCCGATGATGAATTCTTCGCTCGTCGTCGAATTCGCCCTCCAGCCGCGTCCTCGGCTTGTCCTTCGTCATATCGACCCGGTCGAAGTACGCCTCGGGCGGATCGAACGGATAATGCGGCCCGCTGAACGACGCCCAGCAAAACAGCGGCTCGTCCGGATCGTGGCTCTCCAGCATCTCCGCCGTCTTCCTACCGACCCAGCTGTCCGGATGCCAATCCGCGGGGCCGGGGAACGGAAACACCTTCTGCAGATCGCGGTCCCACACACGGCTGCGATACGCCGCTAAATAACCTTCCCGCTCCAGCTCCTTCGCATAATCGTCATAGAACCATACCGACACTTGCTTATCGTCTTGAAGATCCAGATGGTCGATGCCCAGCGATAAATAATACTCCCGGAACTCCTCGTACGGAAGCGTGAGGTCGGCCCGGGTTTCCCCGTAAGGCACCGGAGTGAAGTGACATTTGCCGTGCACCGACGTCTTGTAGCCGGCTCCTCGCAACGTCTGGAATAAGTTCGGGATACCGGCGTTCAGCTCGCATTTTCGAAAATTGCTGTACGCGCCGCTGTTGTGCGGATACCGCCCCGTCAGCAGCGCGCAGCGGGCCGGAAGGCACCAAGGGCTGACCGTGTATGCGGCATCGAATTGAATCGACCGGGAAGCCAGCCGATCCAGATGCTTCGTCTGAACGGCTTCGTTGCCGTAGCAGCTCAACGCATCCTTGCGCAGTTCGTCCGCGGTAATCAGAAGGATGTGGGGTTTCGTCGTCCTTTGCGGCATGCTCATTCACCTCTCATCTATTGTATTTTCCTTATTTACATTACGATATTACAATATATACACTTCTCCGCCAAGCCTTGATGCAGCGAATGAAAACAAAAAGAGTCATCGCCTGATGACCCCTTAGATTTATACACTTTTATGTTTCTAAAGAACTGGCCCCTCCGACGTCGACGAAGTCGATCTCCTGGAACGACTCGACCTCGACCTTCCACCGACGCTCTACGAAATCCGTATGCGCGGGGTGCGCATTGTATGCGTCGTACCCGGCCCGATCGGCGAACTCCATCGAGAAGCCGAAGCGGAACGACGTTTTCGGACTGACCTGAAGCAGCACTTCGAAGTTCTCCACCGACGGGATCGCGCTCAAGATGACGCGTCCGTCCTCAAGAAACCGCGCCGTCTCCGGGGCGTCCTCGGCATGCTTCAACGTAAAAATCGCCATATGGCGAATGCGGCCCGGCTTCATGCGGTCCACCTCCCGCCTTTATTTTTCCATAGGTTGGGGTTCGGTGTCAAAGACGGCCGCTCCGCGCCCCGCATGCATGTAAGCGTGCCAATACGCCGTCGCGACGAACAGCGCGCCGCCCGCCGCATTGCCGAGGAAGACGGGGACGAAGTTCGCGGCGAAATCCGCCCACGTCGCTGTCCCGGCGAAAATCGCCGCGGGGATGACGAACATATTCGCGACGACGTGCTGGAAGCCGATCGCGACGAACGCCATCGTCGGAAACCAGATGACGAACAGCTTGGCGCCGTCGGAGCGCGCGCCGTACGAGAGCCAGACGGCGAGCGCGACGAGCCAGTTGCAGCCGATGCCCGACGCGAACGCCGCGAAGAACGACGCCTCGAGCTTATGCGCTGCGACGTCGGCCGTCTTCTCGAGGAAGACGCCCGTCTCCGTCAACCCGACGACATGGCCGAAGACGTAGGCGACGAATATCGCCCCGAGGAAATTGCCGGCCGTGATCGCGAGCCAATTCCAACCGACCTGCGACGGCCGGATGCGCCGAGCGAGCGCCGCGACGGGCAGCGCCATCATGTTGCCGGTCAGCAGTTCGCCTCCGCCGAGCAGCGTCAGGATGAGCCCGATCGGGAACACCGAGGCGCCGATCAACGTCGACAGGGCGCTCCATTCCGACGGGAGTCCCGCCGTGACGCGGATCGACAGCAAATAGCCGAGCGCGATGAACGCGCCGGCCAGAAAGCCGAGAATCAGTTTTTCCTGCAGCGGCATCGCCGCTTTCTTAGCGCCCTTCGCGATCGTGACGGCCGCGATTTGCTCCGGCGTTCGGAATTCCATGTAAGATGCCCCTCCTGTAACGTAACCGGGTGTATATTCCCAGTTTACGCTTCCGGCGAGGAGCGACTATGATTTCCGTTACAACCTTCGATTCACCAATTCCGAGCGCGGCGCAAATTCGTAATATGCGCGACGTGATGATTGCCGTGCCATGCATATAAGCCTGCATGGTTCGCCAGATCGGTCGCGCCGGATTCGGGATGCAGGAACGTCCGCGCCCAGGCGTCTTCGCCGAATCCCCGCAGCAGCGTCGTCCACCGGGCGTGAAGCGCCGTCAACAGCTGCAGCGACGGTTCGACGTCCATCGCTCGGGCATCGTCCAGCTCCGCCCACAAGTCTTCGCGGTACGGCTTGATCGTCGGCGCGTCCTCGGTCAGCGCGAGCTTCAGCCGCACGAAGCTGTTCATATGGCTGTCCGCGACGTGATGGACGACCTGCCGGACCGTCCATCCGCCGGGGCGATACGGCGTATCGAGCCGCTCCGGCGTCAACCCCCGCACCGCCTCGCGCAGCCGTTCCGGCAGGGCGGCGATGTCCTCGATCCACGCCTCGCGTTCGGCCGGCGCGACGACTTCTCTTCGCTCGTAGGTCCCGATCGGGTAACGCGAATGCTCCGCGTGCTCTTGCATGCATCTCAGCTCCCTTGCGAAATAAATCCAGTATACCATGGTCTGCGAGCTGCAAGCCGCATCGCGGTCGGCTAACGCGGCACAAAGAAGCCCGCGATGCCGAATGAGGCATCGCGGGCTTTTCTTAGGCTTCCGGCGAAGGGTCGCCGATGCGCGGCTTTCTTCTCGTCCCGCGTTCCTCGCTTATCTGCCGCGCCCGGCCGCCCGCTTCTTGCCCGCGGGACCTCCGCCGGGCCCCTTGCCGCCGCGGCCCCAGTCGCTGCGACGGTCCGGCTTCCCGAACGGGTTGCCCTTCGGCTTGCCGAACGGCTTCTTGCCGCCCGCGCCGGCGGGTCCGCCTTCGGCCCGCTTGCCGAACGGCTTCCGGCCGCCCGCGGCTCCGGCCCCCGGCCGTCTCGCCCCGGGCGCTCCCGCCGCTTCGCCGGCGGCCGCGCCTTCGCGCAGCGACGCCGGCGCCTTCGCGCGCGTGCCCGGCCCCGCCTTCACGATCGTCTTGCCGCGACGATCGCCGGGACGCCCCGCGCCGGCCCGCGCCGCCGGTCGACCTCCTGCGGTCCGACCCGCCGGCCGACCGGCCGTCCGCGCCGGACGGCTGCCCGTGTAGCCGTACGTCTTCTCGGATCGACCCGGACGCTCGTCCTCGTCGTCCTCCAGCTCGACGTCGAAGCCCGACAGCGCCTCCGCGCCGACGCCGAATTCCTCCATGCGGCGTCGCTCCAGCCGCTGCCCGATCGATTGCTCGATGCGAGCGACCGAGCCCCGGTCCTTCGCCGCGAGCAGCGTGACCGCGACGCCGGACTGCCCCGCCCGGCCCGTGCGGCCGATGCGGTGAATGTACGTCTCCGTGTCGATCGGGACGTCGTAGTTGAAGACGTGCGTCACGCCCTCCACGTCCAGCCCCCGCGCGGCGACGTCCGTCGCCACGAGCACCTGCAGCTTCGCTTCGCGGAACCGCTTCATGACCGCTTCCCGCTTCGCCTGCGTCAGGTCGCCGTGCAGCTCGTCGGACTCGAAGCCATGCGCGACGAGCGCTTCGTTCAGCTTCTTCGCGCGAATTTTCGTGCGGCAGAAGACGACCGCGAGGTACGGGCGATACGTCTCGATCAACCGGAACAACGTCGCTTGCCGCGCCCGGTCCGTCGTCTCGACCGCGATCTGCCGGATATCGTCGAGCGTCACGTGCGCCGTCTTGATCCGGATGTCGACCGGCTTCTTCATGTAATTCGCCGCCAGCTGCTTCACCGGCCCCGGCATCGTCGCCGAGAACAGCATCGTCTGCCGCTGCGTGGCGCACTGCCGAATAATGTCTTCCACCTCGTTCAGGAAGCCCATCGTCAGCATCTGGTCCGCTTCGTCGAGCACCAGCATCGAGATATGGCCGAGATGCAGCGTCTCCCGGCGCAGATGGTCGAGCAGCCGGCCCGGCGTCGCCACGACGATATGGCTGTCGCCCCCGAGCTTATGCACCTGCGCGGCGACGTCCTGACCGCCGTAGACGGCCAATACGCCCGCGCCCATCGCGGACGCCAGCTTTTTCGCCTCCGCCGTAATCTGGATCGCCAGCTCTCGCGTCGGGGTCAGGATCAGCGCTTGAACCGACGCCCGGCGCGGATCGATCACTTCCAAGATCGGAAGCACGAAGGCGAGCGTCTTGCCTGTCCCCGTCTGCGCCTGCACGATCGCGTCGTGACCCGACAGCAGCGCGGGAATCGCCTGCTCCTGCACCGGGGTCGGCGTTACGATGCCTTGCTTTTGCAATACTTCCGCTATAAGGCTGCGTACGCCTAACGCTTCAAAACGATTCGTCACGTAAATTCCTCGATTCCTTCGATTAAGAGTATACATAACAGTGTACCCGAAAACCGATACGTATGAAACATTTCCCACAGAGAGACGTAGGCGTAGTAAAATACAGGGAAAAGGAGGAGGGACCTTCCATGACGACGATCCTTGTCGTTCATCTGCCGACGAGCCGGAAGTTTCTCCTGATCGGCGCTTCGACGCCGGGACTCGCCGCGGTGTGCGACGCCGAAGGCGCGATGCATTGGCTGCCGGCGGAGGAGCTGAAGGTGTTCGAGTACGACGGGCGGCCGATCGAACGGTACCGGTATATGCTCGAGCCTGCCGCTTCCCCCGCGCCGACGCCGACGCCGACGCCGAAGTCTAGCGAAGTCTGGGAAGACGTTCCGCTCGAAGCTTGCCCCGCCTGCGAAACGCCGGTACGCCAGGACACCCGCGAATGCCCGTCCTGCGGACTGACGCTCATCCTCGAGCAAGACTGAACGTCGGGAGAAGGGCCCGCCCGCCAAGCCGCCATGCCAAGTTATCCCTCCGCGCCCCCTTCTCCTCGACTTCCCTTGGCTCAGCCGCAACCTACCATTTTCTTGAAAACGGGACTCCCGCAGCGCTTAAAAACGCCGGGATTCGCGCGGACGAAACGTCTTTCTACGTCGAGATCGCCTCGATAAGGGGCAACGGGGCTGAGCGAAGGGAAACCGAGGACAAGAGCCCTCGGGAGAGGAACTCGCCTGCGACCTGCCGAACGAAAAAGGCGAAGCGCATCCGCCTCGCCCGCCGAACCGTCAAAACAAGTGGTTCCGCCACCCGTTGCCGGACGACTTCGACTCGCGGAATTCGGACGGCGTCATGCCGGTATGCCGCTGAAACACTTTCGTGAAATACCGCCGCTCCGCATAGCCGCTTAACGCGCCGATCTTCGTGACGCTCTTGTCGGTCATGAGCAGCAGCGACTTGGCGAGCTCCATTCGCTGCTTGGTGACGTATTCGACGAACGTCTCGCCGAAATGGTTCTTAAACAGCAAGCTGAAGTAGCTGCAGCTGATGCCGAGATGGTCCGCGACCTCTTCGACGCCGAGATCGGACGCCAACCGCCGGTCGATATAGTCCTTCGCCGACATCATGAGCAGCTCGCTCGACTTCTTGTTGAGCGCCCGCTCCATCGCATGATCGACCAGCTGCACGATCGATTCCATGATGTCCTTCAAGCTCACCGTATGTTGCAGCTTCTTCCATACGGCCTCTTCCTCGGACTGCGACATGACGTCCATCTCCCGCATCTCTCGCAGCAGGTGAATGACGACGTAATGCAGCACCGATTCCGGCAGCGCCGCCCGCTGCAGACGGCCGAGCGCCTGATCGATCCGGGCGCGGTCCTGCTGGCGCACGCCGGAGACGAGACTATCGAGCGTCGTCCACCAGGCGCCTTCCGTCTCGGGCCGCTCGGCCAGCGTCTCCGAGACGGCGAGCAGCCGGCTCGTGCCCGCATGCTGCAGGAAGCTCCGCTGCAGCCGCTTATACGTCTCGGCGACCTCCGCGACCGCCACCGGGCGCGGGAAGACGCCGACGCTGACGCTCAGCTTGACGTTCGCCATGACGGCCGCCTGCGCCGCCTCCATCCAGCGGCTCGCCTCCGCCGCGTCGTACGCTTCGACGCCGCGCTCGACGAGCACGCACCACTCGCCTTCCCGGGCGTGCAGCGAGACGTATTTGATCGCGAACGGCTGCAGCGCCTCCTGCAGCACGTTCCCGACCGCGAAGTTCCACAGCTTCCGTTCTTTCTCGTCCCATTGCACCGACAATCGGGAGTAATGGTCGACGTCGACGAGCATAACGACGTACGACGCATGCTCCGCCCACCCGTCCTCGTCCGCCAAGACGCGAAGCGCGCCTTCCGGCGGAAAGCCCATCAAGACGTCGTATAACGCCTTCTCGTACGCGAGATGCGCCACGCGGCCCCACTGCTTTTCCCGCTTCAGCTGTTCGGCCCGTTCGGCGCGAATGTCGTCCGCCACGTTCCGGACGGTTCGCTCGAGCAGCTCGTAATCGATCGGCTTCAGAATGTAGTCCTTCGCGCCGTGCTTCAGCGCCGCGCGCGCGTATTCGAACTCTTGATAACCGGTCAGCATCAAGACGTCGCAGTCCGCCCCCTCGGGGAGCGCGCGCGCTTCCGCGAGGAACGCCATCCCGTCCATGACGGGCATCCGAATGTCGCAGAGCGCGATGTCGGGCCGGTGCGTCTTCAACGCTTCTAACGCTTCCGCCCCGTTCCGCGCCGTCGCGACGATGTCGAGACGCATCTCGTCCCACGGGAGCACCATCCGCAAATTTTGCAAAATCGGCAGCTCGTCGTCCACCAGCATTACCTTGAGTCTCATGCTCTCCCCTCGCCCGGCCCGTATTTGGGAATATAACACTTAATGACGGCGCCTTGCCCGACGCCGGAGCAGACGAACAACCCGTATCTACGCCCGTATTGGATGCGAATCCGGTCGGCGACGCTGCGAAGGCCGAGGCCTCGCCGCTCCGGATTGACGACGTACTCTTCGGCCGATGCGGCGGCCGCCTCCGCTTCCTCCGCCGCCATGTAAGCGAAGCGCGCCAACGTCTCGTTCGCCATGCCGACGCCGTCGTCCTCGACCGTAATGGCGATCCGGTCGTTCTCCTCGGCGATCGTCACGCGGATCCGGCCCGGGCGATCCAACCCGTCGAACGCGTGCTGGATGCAGTTCTCGACGAGCGGCTGGAGCGTCAGCTTCTGGATCAGGAACTCCATCAGCTCCTCCGGCGCTTCGATGTCGTATTCGAACCGATCGGCGAACCGATACCGCTGAATGTCCAAATAGCTTTTCAGATGCTCGATCTCCCGGCGAATCGGAATTTCTTCGCGGTCCTGGAAGCTGATGCGCAGCATATTCGCGAGCCGAAGCACCATCTGGCTGACCTTGCGCCCTTCGTTCTGGACCGCGAGCGCATTGATCGATTCGAGCGTATTAAACAGGAAATGCGGTTTGATTTGCGCCTGCAGCACCCGCATCTCGGCCTTCGTCTTGCGTTCCTGCTCCCGCTTGACGCGCCCGAGCAGCTCGTTCACGCGGGCGATCAGGCTGTTGAGTCCGCGGGACAGGAGCGCCAGCTCGTCGTCGCCCTTCTCGTCGACGCGCAGCGCCAGATCGCCGCGCTCCACGAAGCGCATGAACCGGACGATCCGCACGATCGTCTTCGCGATGCGATTGATGAAGACGGCGAGGAACAGCAGCGCCGATACGAGCGACACCGCCATGATTCCTGCGATCCAGCGCAGGTACATCGTAATTTCGCTCGACAGCGACGTCCAGGGCGTCACCGAGAGCAGCCGCCAATCCTCGTCTTTGAGCCGAATGGAGGAGACGACGCTGTCGACGCCCTCGAAGTCGAGACGGTCGCTTCGATACGCGGCCGCGCCGCCGCCTTGCCGGTCGTCGGCGAACGCCGCCAGCGCGCTCCCGTTCCGCGCGCCCGAGCTGTCGTACAACACGAGGCCGTCGGCGTTGACCAGGTAATACCGGGTATCATATACGTCTTCGTTAAAGCTGAAATACCGGAATACGCCTTCGATGGCGGAATTTTTAATTTGAACGAGCAGCATGCCCTCGTTCCGCAGCGTGCCGATATCCTTGACGACGCGGATTTGGGTGAACACGGGCTCGTACCCCGTCAGCTGCGGATGCTCATAAGGGCCGACCCACTTCGGCAAGCCGCCCCGGTCGACGACCGCGTCGTAGATCGGCTGCAGCCGGAACTCCTCGAACGGCAGCGCGGAGAAGCTCTCTTTGGAGTAGATTCTCACGATCCTTCCGTTGTCGAGGTTGTACATGAAGGCGTAGCTGACGGACGGGTGGTTCACGAGCAGCTCCCGGAAGTTCCGCTGCGTCTCGTTCAGCTCCAAATACTTGATCGCGTCCACGTCCTCGGACGAATAGACGGGGCTGCTCAGGGCGTCCTGCACCGCGGTGCTCGCGATCGTGCTGTCCGTCACTTTATCCATCTCGCGGAAGACGAAGTCGATGTTCTGGCTGAGCGCCCGAAGCGTAATCTCCGCCTGCTGCGAATATTTCTTCTCGATCGTGTCGGCGACGAAGTAGTACGCCAGAATGCCGAGCAGGACGAGCGGGACGATGATGAAAGCGAAGAACGCCGTAAACAGCTTCACTCGCAGCGACATACGTTCTTCCTCCCGCTCCTCTCTCCCGGCGGCGTCAGCCCTTCACGCTGCCCGCCGTGATGCCCTCGATAATTTTCTCCTGCAAGAATCCATATAACACCAGCACCGGCAGCACGCTGTACACGATGCCCGTGCAGATCAAAGCGTAATTCGTCTGATACGCGTCTCGGAAGCCGACCATGCCGGTCGGCAGCGTGCGCAGCGCATCCTTGCTGATGAAGAAGTTCGCCAGCAAATATTCGTTCCAGACGCCGAGGAAGTTGACGATGAACACGGTGACGAGCGCCGGCACGGTCACCGGCAAGATGATCTGCGCGAACAATCGGATCGAGCCGAGGCCGTCCACGATCGCGGCTTCCTCCAGCTCGCTCGGGATCGACCGCATGAACGCCGCGATCAGCAGCACGCTGATCGGCAGCGCGCCGGCCGTATAAGGCAAGTATAGCGACCAATGCGTGTTCAGGATACCTAAATCTTTCACGAGAATGTACTGTGCGATGAACAATACGTTGCCCGGAATGAGCATGCCGATCAAGACGAATTGATAAATCCACCGACTCGTCCGCGCCAGCTTCATCCTCGCGAGCGCGAACGCCGTCGCCGCCGCCAGAAGCACCCCCGAGAGGGAGGAGGCGAACGATAAATACAAGCTATTGAAGAAGTACACGTTGATCTTCGCCTTCACCCACGCTTCGACGTAGTTCTCGAACATCCAGCGGGTCGGCAGACCGAACGGACGCTCCGCGATCTGCAGGTTGTCCTTGAACGACGAGAACACGACGAAGACGAACGGGAACAACACGGCGACCACGTAACCCATCAAGACGACATGCGGAAGGGCACGCTTCCATACGGTCGGCATTACAATTCCACCCTTTCCTGTCGTCTGACGACCAGCAGCTGATAGATCGCGGTGAGCAGCAGCGCGAAGACGAAGATGACGATCGACAGCGCCGTGCCGTACCCGTACTCCCCGTAATTGATCGCCTTCGTCACCATGTAAGACGCCATGACCTCGGTCGAGCCGACCGGGCCGCCGTTCGTCATGACGAGCACGATATCGACGACCTTCATGGCGCCGGCGATCGACAGCATGATTACGACCGAAACGATCGGGTTAATGAGGGGCACCGTAATGTGAATCGCCTTATGCCAGCCGGAGGCGCCGTCGATGTCGGCCGCTTCGTTCAGCTCCTTCGGAATGGCGAGTATTGCCGCCAGCACCAGCACGATGAAGAAGCCCATCCACTGCCAAGCGTTCGTCGCGAGCACGGCGAACATCGCCCACTTCATATCGGCCAGCCAGTAGATCGGTTCGATGCCGAACCAGCCGAGCGCCCGATTGAGCGGACCGACCTCGGGTTGATAAATAAAGCCCCATAGAATGCCGATGACCGAGGTCGACAAGATCGAAGGCACGAATACCGTCGTCTTGTAGAAGCCTTGGAACCTCTTGACCCCGCTGATCAATATCGCGAAAAAGACGATCAACGGCACCTGCACGAACGCCGCGAACAAGATGAAGACGATATTGTTATAGATCGCATTGATGAAGTCGTCGTCGCCGAACGCCTCCGCGAAGTTGCCGAAGCCGATGTATCTCGGATCGTTCAGCCCGTTCCAATCCGTGAAGCCGTAGACGAGCGACGTGATCATCGGATAGACGAAGAACAGCACGTACAAAAATAACGTCGGAACGACGAACAGCGCATAAACGCCCGGATGCCGCATCGTGTCCTTCATTGGCGCGATTCCCCTCTCTGGATACGAAGGCGCCGCCCGTCTCTTCCGTCCGGGCGGCGCCTCCGTTACCGTTCCTCGTTATTTACTGCTGGCTGGCGTTCGCCGTATCCTGCACCTTCTGCATCGCTTCGCCGAC
Organism: Paenibacillus antri; assembly: GCF_005765165.1. Classification (NCBI taxonomy): domain Bacteria; kingdom Bacillati; phylum Bacillota; class Bacilli; order Caryophanales; family Paenibacillaceae; genus Paenibacillus; species Paenibacillus antri. The sequence continues at coordinate 31,682 of NZ_VCIW01000031.1, forward strand.
TTGCTCCGGCGACGCTTGGCCCGCGATCAGCTTCTGGATTTGCGCTTCGGATTCTTTATAGACGTCGGATTGAACGACGGAGTCGAAGTGCGAGAACGCGCCGCCGGCCGTCTTCATGAGATTCATGACCTCTTTCACGATCGGGTCCTCGACCTTGGAGAGCGCGTCGTCGGACAGCTTCATCGAAGGCAATACGCCGTCCTCGAGCAAGCCGCGCAGCTGCATCTCGTCGTTGTACAGGTTCTTGATGAACGCCTTGACCGCCTTCAGCTCGTTCTCGTTTAGATTGGCGGAGAACCCGTATCCGTTGCCGTAGTTGCCGTTCACGAAGCTTTGGTCGCCGACGCCGTTCGGCACGGCCGGCATGTTGAAGTACCCGACTTTGCCCGTCAGGTCGAACGCTTGCTCCGGATCCTTGAATACGGAGGAGCGCCAGCTGCCGTCGAACATCATGCCCGCCTTGCCCGTGACGAACTGGTTCAACATATCCGCGTACTCGAGACCGAGCTCGCCCTTCGTGAAATACCCCTTATCCACCCATTCCTTGTACTTCGCGAACGCCGCCACGACCTCCGGCGAGTTCCACTTCGCCGAGCCGGACAGGAAGCCGTTGATGGACTCCGGACCCGCGTACCGGCCGATCATCGTATTGACCATCATAAGCGGCACCCATGCGCCCTTCGAGCCCATCGCGAACGGCGTGACGCCGTTCGACTTCAGCGTCTCCGCGGCCGCTTCGAGCTCCTCCCACGTCTTCGGCGGCGCGATGCCGTATTGCTCGAACATCGCTTGGTTATAGTAGAAGCCTTCCGTGTTCCCGCCGATCGGCAGGCCGTACACCTTGCCGTCCAGCGTAAATTGGCTCAGGTTCAAGAACTTATCCCCGATGCCGAGCTCCGCGAGAATCGGCGTCAGATCGAGGAGACGGCCCGCTGCCGCATATTTCAGCGCATCGCCCGTCCCGCCGAACAAGTCGAAGATTTTCGGCGGATTGCCCGCCGCCATCTCCGCGGGCAGCTTCGTGAACCGGTTGACCTGGTCCTCGACGCCGTCGAGCTCGAACGTCAGCCCCGGAATTTCCGCCTCGGTCGCGGCGACGACGTCGTCGAGAATCGCCTTGCGGAACTTCTGCGCTTCGCCGATCTGAATATGCCGGAGCGATACCGTGAACGGTTCGACCGTCTCCTCCTTCGGCTCTTCGGCCGGCTTCTCCGCCGGTTGCTCCGCGGCCGGTTCCGGCGCCGCCGGCGTCTCCCCGGCCGGTTCCGCTCCGTTCCCTCCCGCGCATCCCGCAAGCGCCAACGCAATGCCGAGAACAAGAATGCTTACTGATTTCAGCTGTTTCGTCATTCTCTTCCAGACCTCCCCGTAACGTATCGCAACTTCGCGTTGCATCTTCATTATAGAATCCGTCCCCGGGAGCCCGGCAGGTTCACATTTGTATCATAGGGGGATAAATTCGTCTACAACGCGCAAAAAGGCGAGCCGCCGGCTCGCCTTCCCGTATTAGTAGCTCCGCAGCGGGAACGACGCGGTAACGGTCGTACCCGCGCCCGGTTCGCTGACGACCTCGATCTCCGCTTCGAAGTGGTCCGCGAGCTTCTTGACCATGAACAAGCCGATGCCTTGTCCGCCGCGCTCGTCGTTCATCTTCTCGTATTTGCGAAACAGTCTCGACACCTGCTCCTCCGTCATCCCCACGCCCTCGTCGCGAACGCAGACCACCAAGCGGTCCTTGTCGCGGCGAACAAGGCATTCGACCTTCCCGCCTTCGTCGCTGTACTTGATCGCGTTGCTCGCCAGGTTGGAGACGATCAGCTTAAAGCCGATCGCGTTCGCCAGCATCGTCTCGTTCCCCGTCAGCTCTACGACGGAGGCGAAGCCGACGTTCTGCGTGCGCGCCTTGATCTCCATCATGCCGATCGTCTCCCGAACGAGCGGCGCGGGCGAGATGAGCCTCCGATGCCACAACGTCTCCGTGGACAACATCTCTTCCGTGTTAATAATATGCGATATTTCGTTATCGATGAGATCGACGTAGTCCACGATCGCCTGCAGCCGCTCGCGGTCGCGCGCCTCCGTCGCGCGATCCCCCACCAGCCTCGCGTACGCCTTGATCACCGTCAGCGGATTGCGGACCTCATGGGACACCACGTGGACGAAATCGAGCTTCTGTCGGTACAAATCCATCTCCGTCTCCAACTCGACCTGGGCGGACAACGTCGGGAAGATCATGCCGGCATTGCGCTTGTGGCGGTACAAGCTCGAATGGACGAGCGATTCGTCGGTCATCAAATATTCATGGGATTTCAGCAGCTCGTTCTGAATGGCGGCGGGCACCTTCATCGCGTCGTACGCGCACACCGTCAAATAGCCGAGCTCGTCGAGCGCCAAGTCGGCCTTGCATTCGTATTCGTGCAGCTTCCCCACGATATCGCGGCCGTCCTTCCAATCCACATGTCCCCACAACCGAACGTCTTGGTGCCGCAAGAAATGAGGCATTACGATATCGTCCAGATTATCGAGCACGCGATCATACTCGAAGTCCTCGTACGTTCGATAAAATTCGTCCCGATCGATATGATGCACGTACGCGTTCAGCAGCCGTTCGTTCCATTCCCGAACAAGCCGCGAACGGATTTTTTCGTAATTCGCGGCCGTCTCGATGAAGATGACGACCTGCTCCAACTCGATCCCTTTGCGAATGAACGATGCCGCATTGTTCACGTAACTTTCCTGGTCGCTGTGGAAGTACAAGATATGCGCTCCCGCCGGGACGGTCAGTGTACTTGTCAGCGAAATGCTTCGGATTCCCATCATGTAGTCTTCGCCTCCAAGCCTATCCCCCGGAAAGGGGTTTCCCTTATTTTACAATAGGGCAGACAAGTTTCATACAGCATTCCGGGCACAAAAAAAAACCGCCCCCAACGTTCGCTGGGAGCGGTCTTTGATGATTACAATTTTACAACGTTCTCAGCTTGCGGACCGCGGTTGCCTTGAACGACGTTGAACTCAACGCGTTGGCCTTCGTCCAAAGACTTGTAGCCGTCGCCGACGATTGCGCTGAAGTGAACGAATACGTCATTGCCGCCTTCAACTTCGATGAAACCGTAGCCCTTCTCTGCGTTGAACCACTTAACTGTACCTGTTTGCATGTAACGTACCTCCAAAATTGGTTTACCCTTAATACTCCATTCCTTATCAGAAAGAAAAAAACACATTCCGAAAAGGGACGAGTGCAGCAAAAATGATCCCCTTACAGAATGTGTATTAAGGTCTCATGTTTGACATTTTCAATGTATCATATCATCGAACGAATTGCAACCATGTTTTGTAAGCGGCTTCTTGGCCCGTTTACCCGTTCTCGAGCCGCTTCATGAACTCCTCCGCGGCGCTGTACCCCTGCTGTCGCAAGTACCAGCTGTTGGCGGCCGCCTCCACCAGCCCCGCCACGTCGCGTCCCGGCTGCAGCTGAATTTCGATATGCGGGATCTTCACGTCGAGATACTCCGTGAATTTCGGCTCCAGCTCCAGTTCGTTGTTCAACGCGTCCTGCTCCCACTTCTTCAGCTCGATGTCGAGCACGATGCGGGTTTCGTCCTGGAAGGCGCTGCGGCCGTACAGCCGCGAGACGTTGATCAGGCCGATGCTGCGCAGCGCGAGGAATTCCTTCGTCTTCCCGTTATGCGTGCCGAGCAGCGTCTCCGGGTTGATCCGCTTGAGCACGACCAGGTCGTCCGCGACGAGCCGATGGCCGCGCCGGATGAGCGTATGCGCGGTTTCGCTCTTGCCGACGCCGGACTTGCCGCGCAGCAGCACCCCGATGCCCGAGACGTTCACGCAGACGCCGTGAATGGCGATCTCCTCGGCAAGCGTCTTCGACAAGTAGCCGTTGACCAAATCCAAGAACTTCGTCGTCGCGAGCGGCGTCCGGAGAAGCGGAATGTTTTCTTCCTCGCAATATTTGATTAAATATTTCAGTCCCTCTTGGTTTCGGCTGACGATGAAGCAAGGCGGATGATACTTGACGATATTGCCGATATGATGATTCCGTTCGTCCTCGGACAATCGGTGCAGGTATGTAATTTCGCGCCGCCCGAGCAGCTGCACCTCGGCCTGCGGGAAATACTCGAAGTACCCGACGAATTCCAAGCCGGGCCGGTGAACCCGGGTTTTGGTGATCTCGCGGTGCAGCTGCTCGCCGCCGGCCAGCACCTCCAGAGAGAATCGATCCACCAGTTCTTTGACCGTAATCGACTTCAGCTCCGCCCCCTCCTTCTTGGCAACGATTTCATGCTACTCCCAAGGTAAGCGCAATCCCCCCGTTTCGTCAACACTGTTCACAAAAAAGCCGACATTGCGCGACTCCTCGCCTCCAGCGTATCTACCCTTGCCGCATCGCGGCAAGGGTAGGATCGCAACTGATTTTATTCCGGAACCGGCTTCGTCGCAACGGTCGTCACGCGTCCCGTCACGCCTTCCGGCAGCCGCACGTCGAGCTCGATATCCTCCGGCGCCGAGACGCGCAATGTCATCTCGTTCCCGTCTATCCGCCATTGCACTTCGACGGCGCCCCCGTTCGGCAGCGGTACGGCGCCGCGCGCCCATGTCAGGCCGCATGGGGTCGGCTCGATGCGAACCTTTTTCCAACCGAGTTGTTCTCGTCTGACCCCAAGCACGCTCCGGCCCAGGAAGTAAGCGGGGCCCGCGGACCACGCATGACAGTGGCTGCGCGTCAGCTGGTCCGGATTCGCGCGGTTTTCCGCGAAGTTCGGGTACATCTCCCAACAGGTGGTCGCGCCGTTATCGATCATCTGACCGAAGTTGCGGCGAATGTCTTCGAGCATGAGCGCTTCGCGCCCGGTCGCCTCCAGCGCTTCATAATAGAAGAACGACATGAACGGACTGCCGATCTGCACGAACCGGGCCGGCGGCTCGACCAAATACCGCTCGAGCCTCTCCTTCCGCTCGCCTTCGGCGACGCCGCACAGCAACGCGACGACTTGCGTCTGCATGCTGTAGACGGTCGAGCGGCGGCCGTCCGCATGGATGCAGTCGAGATACGCCCCTCGCTCCTCGTCCCAGAGCTTCTCGTTGACGGCGGAGGCGAGCGACGACGCCGCCCGCACGAACGGGTCGGCCTCGCCGGCCGGACGCCCGGCCGCGGCGGCGAGCGACGACGCCTTGCGCAGCGTCTGTACGAGGAACAAATTCTGATGCGTCACGACGCCCTCTCTCGGCTGATCGATCGGCGCCCAGTCGAGCAGGTTCCACCCCCGTATTTCCAGCAGGCCCTCGTCGTTGATATGCTCTAGGTAATGCTCCAGCGTGAAGCGAACATGCGGCCACATCTCCGCCGCGAACGCGCGGTCGCCCGAATGCTCGACGTACTCCATGCAAGCGATCGCCCAGAAGAACGTCCAGTTCGGGATGACGCTCTTCCAACCGCTCGGCACTTGATCGAGGTACAACGGGGACTCGTCCTTCGAGCCGGGCACGAGTCGAAGGCATCGCTTCACGATATCGAGGGCGCCGAAGACGTAGTAGTTGACGAGCGCTTCGTTGCGGCTGTCGCCGACCCAAAACACCTGCTCGTACGCCGGGCAGTCGACGAACGTATCCTCCATGCACAGCCGCGTCGTATGGCGGCTGATGTCCCAGATGTCGTTCAGCAGCGGATCGGAGCACTGGAACGCGCCCGCGTCGACGACCGGGTACGTGCTCTGCACGACGTATACCTCGTGCAGCCGCACCGGTCCGGCCGCGCCGCGCACCGTGATCGCCGCGTACCGGCAGCCCCGGCGCACCGGCGATTCGTACCGCTGCCGTCCCCCGCGGCTGATGTACCGGAACGTATTGTCGAGTCCGTACGTGTGCTGCCGGTAGTCGGCCTTTAAGTACTCCAAGCCGTAGAAGTCGATGACGGCGCCCTCCGGCGCTTCGATCTCGAAGCCGTGGAAGCCGGAGCGCTGCTTGCCGAAGTCGACGATCAGCTCCGTATCGCCGTCCCCGAAGCGAGGCAGCTCGGCCGGCTCCGGCGTCGGAAGGAGCCCCCGCTCGAGCCCTTGCGGGATCGCGTACGCTTCCGCGACCGGCCGCCAGACGTTCGCGCCGAAGACGTCCTGCTCGGTGTAGTACGCGGAAGGCAGCGGCCGGATCAGGTCGCCGGCGGGCTCCAGCGCGCGCATCGATGACGCGCCGGCCGCCCGGACGTAGCCGGGCTCTTCGAGATCGACCGTCCGCGGCGCTTCGGTGTCGATGTGCACCGCCTCGTCGAACGGGCCGACGAGCGCGAACGGGGTGTCGCTTCCTTCGAGCGGGCAGCGCAAGTCGAACGCGACGTCGGCATGGGCGGCGAGATGGAACGAGCCTCCATGGTCTTGGGACGTCACGTCGATGAGCACGAAGTGCTCCCCCGCCGCAAGGTCGACGTCGGCGTATCGCTCCGGCTGCTCGCCCGTCCAGCCCTCTACCAGACGGCCGTCGACCCAGACGCGGCCCTTCCGCGCTCCGCTCGGGAAGCCGAGCGTCACCCGCCCCGCCGCGGGCAGCGCGATCGTCGTCGCGAGGTATCCGACGAACGTCGCCGGATTCGCGTGGTCGACCGTGCTAGGCATCATCGCGTTGCGCAAGTCGATCGCGGCGGTATACGCCGGCGGCTTCACGCGCTGCAGCGACTCGATCCGGGACGGGTACAGCTTCTCCTCCGTCAGGAACGGGATGTCGCGCGGAACGAGCGACTTCCATGGGCCTTCGCCGACCGCCGCGACGACGCGCGCCTCGGCCCAGGCCGCATCTTCGAAGCCCGGCTCCGTCCACTCGCCGTCCCATGCCCTCGCGTCGTACACCTCGGCGAAGCCCTGCTGGCACGACATGCGCGGCGACGACGCATCCTGCCCGGCCAGCTTCTCCGTCCGCCACGAGGCGTCCGTCGCCGCGAGCGCCGTCCCGTTCGCCGTCACCTCGGCGAGCAGTCCGCCTTTGCCCCGCAAGTAATAAAAGTTCGTCACGCCGAAGTGAAGCACCAGCACCGCGATCGTATTCCGCGCGCCGGGCTTCAGCAGATGGCCGATCCGATGAGTGTCGTAGAACTGCTCTTCCGGCCAAGACCGGACGGGACCGCGTCCGACCCGTACGCCGTTCACGTATGCGACGTACCGAGAGTCCGCGCTGATGCGCAGCTCCGCCGCGGCCGCCAGTTCTTCCTCCGGCGTCTCGAACGTCGTCCGAAAGCACCTCCACTCGTTCCGCGGGCTCTCCTCGCCGCCGCCCCAAATCCACGCCGCCTTCCACGCTTGCTCGCTCATACAGGCTCCTCCTTGAATCATTGCTTCATATGAGTCCTATTTTAAGCGGTTCCATCCGCATGATTATGGGTTGTCTGCGCCATAAACAGGGGTCTATAATGACATTGAATCAGGAGGAATGCGCCATGTCGAAGCCCGTGACGATTACGCCGGGAACGCTCTTTTTCAAGACGTCTTTGCCCTTCTACTTGAACCGCGTCGCGGAATCGTTCGAGCTGGAATTTCACGCGCACGACTTCATGGAGATCGCGTACATCGACGAGGGGGCCGGCTTTCATTACGTGAACGAGGAGCGGATGCCCGTGTCGAAGGGGGACTTGTTCCTGCTCCCGATCGGGGTGTCGCACGTGTTCCGCCCGAAGAGCCTTCGGCCCGAACAGCCGCTCGTCGTATACAACTGTATCTACAAACAGGAGCAAGTCGCCGCCGAGCTCGCGTCGATGCCCGGCTTCGCCTCGCTCGCCCGCGCTTCGCGCCTGCTGCAGCTGACTCCGTCAACCGACGATTCGGAAAATGCCCCCCGCTACCTCCGCGACCGAAGCGGCGCATTCGGCGAGCTGCTGCGCGCGATGCATCTCGAGTTCGTCCAACGCCGCGTCGGGTACGTCGCACGGTTGTATGCGCTCTTCGCGGAGCTCGCGGTGCAGCTCGAACGGCACTCCGAGCCGGACGCGACGAAGCCGGCGCTTCTGCGCGAACGAGACGACGACCCGATCCAAGAGGCGATTCGCGTCGCGGACGCGTCGTTCGCGGAGCCGCTGACGGCCGTCGCCCTGGCGGAGCGGCTGAACGTCAGCGTCCGCCACTTCCACCGGCTGTTCCGGGGCGCGACCGGGCGGTCGTTCACCGATTACGTGCAGCTCCGCCGCATCGAACGCGCCTGCGAATGGCTCGCCGACACCCGCTGGCCGGTGCAGGACATCGCCGGACGGGTCGGGTATCAGGACGCGAAATTTTTCCAGCGGTTGTTCAAAAAAAAGACGGGGCACTCCCCCAGGGAGTACCGCCGTCTGCATCGCAAGTGACTATAACGTATTATTCGTATTATTCGTCCGCCGTTCGCATGCCGCGAGCCCAGTAGATGATCGGCGTCGAAGCGACCGATACGACCAGCTTGATCAGGTACGTCGTCAGCGCGACCTGCACCCAGACGTCGAACGGAAAGCCCGGCGCGCCGAGGAAGGCGATCGAGCAAAAGAGGAGCGTATCCAGAAGCTGGCTGAGCGCCGTGCTTCCGTTATTCCGAATCCAAAGCTGACCGGGCTTCGGGAACGCCTTCTTCAATAACGTAAAGATTTTGACGTCGACCCATTGGCTGACGAAGTAGGCCGTCAAGCTGCCGAGCGCAAGCCGCGGGAGCAGGCCGAAGATCGTCTCGAGCGAGTCCTGCGCGACGTCGGTGTCCGTCGGCTCGAAGACGAGCGCCATCTGCATCATGATCGTCGACGCGATCAAGGCGAAGAAGCCCACGAATACCGCCTTCTTGGCGGCTTTCTCTCCGTACTTCTCGTTCAGCAGGTCGGTCGCGAGGAAGATCGTCGCGTAAATCGTGTTGCCGAGCGTCATGACGAGTCCCGCCATCTCGATCGTCTTAACGACCTGAATGTTGGCGAGCACCGTGGCGACGCCGACCCATGCGTACAGTCCGCCGCGCCCGAACAGCCGGTAGCAGGCAAGAAATAACGCGAAGTTGACGACGGCGAACGCCGCGCCCCATAACAAATTAAACATGCCTAATTCCTCCCTAGTTTTGGTTACGCGGGATGGTCTCGAACCGCGGCGCCGCTTCGACGGCGCATCGTTCATTATAACGGAGGAGCGTCGAAGCCGCCACCTATTCCGCGCCGCCCGACACTCGTTACTTCCTGAATGCACTCCCGTGCAGCATTTTTTGCACCGCTGTACAGCACACTTCGCACCACCACGCAGCAATCTCCCCGCCAACGCCTACGCAAGACACTCGTTACTTCCTGAATGCACCGCCATGCAGCTAACTTTGCACCGCTGTACAGCACAATTCGCACCACCACGCAGCAATCTCCCCGCCAACGCCTGCCGTAAGACACTCGTTACTTCCTGAATGCACTCCCGTGCAGCATTTTTTGCACCGCTGTACAGCACAATTCGCACCACCACGCAGCAATCTCCCCGCCAACGCCTGCCGCAGCCTTTGTCTCCGACCATTTTCCTCTCGGTACGGCGGGCCGGGGCGAGCAATGGCGGGAAGCGATCGACTCGTAGGCCGCGAGGGCAGAAAAAAAGACGCCCCTCGGGGCGCCGCTTCATGCAACGAAATTCACGTGACGCTTTTCTTCGCGTATTTGTTATCGAGCGTGTAATTCGACAGTTGGGGCAGCATCTTCGTCCCGCGCGCCATAGGAACGCGGCACGACGGGCATTCCGGCTCGGCGTCGAACGCGAAGTTGTCTCTCATCCAACAATTGCAGCCCTCGTTCGAGCACGTCCAGACGTCCGTCATTTCCTCCGGGATCTCAACGGCTTGCGGTTTGCGCGAATACATAGGCTCCTCCTTGTAAGAACGCGATTCGTCTCCGTAGAAACAAAAATCACATACCGGAACGCCGCTCGGAACTGCATTGAAGGACGTATCGCGATATGTGAATCACGTTTATTGGGTAGTCTGTTATGGAATTAGATTACCATATTCGGCCCCCAAAATCAAGAAATCGACCGTTCCGCCATCAGCCGCCCGACCTCTCGTTCGACGTCCTCGGGACCGGACATGTAGTTGTATAACCCCAAGAACGTTCGCGTCGCTTGGGGGTCGGAGCCGATCAAACCGTTGACCATTTCGTCCTCCGGCGTGACGGGCGCCACCTGAGAAAACTTGCATCCCAGATAAAACAACCCCGACAGCTTCGATTTCATCGCCCCCTCGTAACGCGCCGCCATCTCGCCCCAGCGCGGGCCCCATTCGGCCTTGTCGACGCTCGACAACGTCGCGGCGAGCGCCCGAGCGCCGTATAACGCGTCATGCAGCCCTTGGCCGACGGCCGGATCCTTGAACATCAGGGCGTCGCCGACGAGCGCCCACCCGTCGCCCATCCCCGCGTACCAATCGTTGTCGTAGCCGAGCAGCCCCTTGATCGGCTCCGCCAACGCCGCTTCGCGCAGCCGCGCCGGGAAGTCGGTCGCGGGAAGCCCGGCGTCGACGGCGGCGCGGAAGCTTTCCTCCGGCGCCTCCCGCATCCGATCGATCCACGCCTTGCGCGCCAACGGGAACATGACGCCGATGACGTACAGCGAATCGCTCGTCGGGAAGGCGATGACGATCGTATCGTCCGTCTTATACATCTCTACGTGCCGCTCGCCCGATTGCGTAAAACCGGAGAAGTATCCGACATAGGAGGCGTAATCCGTCGGCACGCGAATGTCGCAGCGGCTGCCCGCCAAGTCGCGAACGGCCGACCGGCGGCCGTCGGCGCCGACGACGAACCGCGCCTCGAACCGTTCGACGCCGCCGTCGCGGCGCACGCCGACGACCCCGCGAACGGCGTCGCCGTCCTTCAGCAGCTCCGTTACGCGGAAGCCTTGCATCGCATGGACGCCCGGCTGCGCGGCGGCGTGCTCGAACAAGATATGGTCCAGGTACGTTCGCCGAATGGACATGCAGAACGTCTCGCCGTTCGCCTCCGGGAAGTCGCCGTCGATCGCCGCGCCGCCGATCTGCAGCTTCGCGCGGCGATACGTCGGCGTACCGGTGGCGAGCAGCTTGTCGAGCACGCCCATCTCCCGCAGCATGCCGATCGAGTTATTGAAGAAGTTATGCGTTGACAAGATGTCGCTCGGGAACGTGCTCCGGTCGAGCAGCAGCACCTCGAAGCCGGCTTTCGAGAGCTCGTACGCCAGGGCCGATCCGGCGACACGGGCGCCGACGACGATCACGTCGTATTGGGTCTTCATCGTAAAAAACCGCCTCTCCTCGCGAATGGAATGGGAACTCCATTCATTGTAGGAGAGGCGGTTGTCATGCGCGCATGACACGGTGTCATTTTCGCTATAGGGAGATCGACCGAATAATGTCTTTCAGCTTGTCGGCGGACTTATGCAGCAGCGCCTTCTCTTCTTCGGTGATATGGAGCGGCAGCACCGAGCGGACGCCCGACCGGTCGACGACGCAAGGCACGCCCATGTAGACGTCGGAGATGCCGTGGTAATCGTTCAGCAGCGTGGATACGTTCAGCACCGCGCCTTCGTTGCGCACGATCGCGGCGCAAATCCGGTCGATCGCGAGCGCGATCGCGTAATACGTGGCGCCTTTCGCTTCGATGATCTGGTACGCGGCGTCGCGCGTGTTCGCGAAGACGCGTTCTTTCGCTTCGTCGCTTAACGACACCTCCGTGCCGGCGACGTTGGCGAGGCTCCACACCGGCACCTCGGAATCGCCGTGCTCGCCGATGATGTGCGCATGAATGCTGCGCGGATCGATGTCGAGCTCCGAGCCGATCAAGTAGCGGAACCGCGCGCTGTCGAGCAGCGTCCCGGACCCGATGACCCGGTGCACCGGCCAGCCGGACTTCTTCTGCGAGAAGTAGCTCATGACGTCGACCGGGTTCGAAGCGATCAGCAGAATGGCGTGGTCGTTCACCTTTAAGACTTCTTCCATAATGCTTTCGAAAATGCCAACATTGCGCTTCAGCAAATCGATGCGCGTCTCGCCCGGCTTCTGCGCGGCGCCCGCCGTAATGACGATAATGTCCGCGTCGCGGCAATCCTCGTACGTGCCGGCCCACACCTTCGCCCGGCCGAGGAACGGCATGCCGTGGTTCATGTCGAGCGCGTCCCCGACCGCCTTCGCATGGTTATAGTCGATTAATACGAGCTCGGACGCTCGTTCTCTTAAGAGAAGCGTGTAGGCCGTCGTCGATCCGACCGCGCCGACGCCGATCACGGCGATTTTCGCGCCTTTTTTCATCAATGGGGTTCCCCTTCCTCTTCGTTCAAGAACGGTTTATTGACATAATAATACATCGTGGCCATAAAGATCGATCCGCCGATGAGATTGCCCAGCGTGACGGGAATCAAATTGTAGATGACGCCGTCGAAGGAGATCGACGACGGGTGGTCGAGGACGAGCGCGATGGCGAACGTGCACATATTGGCGATGCTATGCTCGTAGCCGGAGATGAAAAAGCAGAAGACGAACAGCATCATCGCGAACATCTTCGCGCCGTCGGCCTTCATCGACATCGGAATGAAGAAGGCGAGGCAGACGAGCCAGTTGCAAAGCACCGCGCGGAAAAACAATTCGTCCCAAGGCGCGTGCATCTTCTTCTCCACGACGCTGAGGAGAAAGCCGTGCACGTTCGGGTCGCGGAACAGACCGGTCAGGAAGATCAGCAAGGCGAAGACGGCGGCGCCCAGCACGTTGCCCAGATAGCTGCTGCCCCACAGCTTCGCGACCTGTCCCCAGCTCAGCTTCTTCCGCAGCGCGGCGTACGTGTAGTAGAACGTGTTCCCCGTGAACAGATCGCCGCCGCCGTACGCGATCAGAATGATCGCCGCGCCGAACGTGATCGCCGCCATCGGGTACGTGAAGGGGGAATGCTCGATATAGAAAAAGTTCCCCGTCCGGAACGCGACGATGACGCCGAAGCCGATGAACATGCTCGCGAGCGCCGAGCGGGACAAGTACCGAATCCAGCTCTGTTTAAAGATTTTGTATTTCTTCAGCGCCAGCCGCTCGACCTCGGCCAGAGGCGTCATTTCCATCGTTTTCCCCTCCCCTGCTTTCCAATGGTACCCCGGGTGCCAATCTTTAGGATGTGACGAACATCACACATACATGCGTCGGACTTCGTCCGCGATGTGAGATATCGCACGCCGAAGCTCCGGCGGCCGCTCGACGCGAGCGTCCGCGCCGAAGCCGAGGAAGAACGCCGTCGCCCACGGCACGTACGACGCGGGCATCGTCGTCCGTACCGCGCCCGTCCCGTCGGGACGCGTCTCGAGCCCCTCGGCCAGCCACGGATCCGCGGCGGCGCGGCGCGCGCCCTCCCGCGTCAGCTCGACCTCGAGCGGCAGCGCCGCCGGGTCGTCCGCCGCCGGGGGCGTCCACGGCAGGAACGGTCCCTCGGGCTCGCCGCCGGCTCCGGCGCCGTCCGGGACGATCGAGGCGGACAGCACTCGATCGGCGCGGAACAAGCGGTCGGCCTCGCGACGATAGCAATACGCCTGCACGTACCATAGCCCGTTCATCGCATAGACGCCCGTCGGCCGGATGCGGCGCGGCAAGCGGCCGGACGAGCCGTCGTATTCGATGTCCGCCTCCGCCCCTTCGAGCGCCGCGTCCAGCAGCGTCCGCAGATGAGGGGCCGCGACGCGCCGAGGCGGCACCCAGAACGTCAACCGGCGCTTCAGACGGTCGATCTTGGCGCGCACGTCGCCGGGCAGCTTCGCGTAGAATTTCCGCAGCGCCGACGACGTCTCGAGCTCGAACGGCAGCGCCGAGTATCGCTCCAACGCTTGGCTCGCGAAGAAGATCGCCACCGCCTCATGTTCGGTGAAATGTATCGGCGGCAGCATCTTATCGTGCAGGACGCGGTAGCCGCCGGCCGCCCCGACCTCCGAGTACAGCGGTACGCCAAGCTCCCCGAGCTCCCCAAGGTCGCGGATGATCGTGCGGCGCGAGACGCCGAGCTCGTCCGCCAGCTCCCGAATCGTGAACCGCCTCTTCTCGTTGACCAGCATCATGAGCTGGATGAGCCGTTGCGCCTTGTGCATGCGGGGAACCTCCTCCTTTTTTTTCAAGTATGTCCGCGAATCATGCCAGTTGTTGGCACTATTATGCCTTACGCTTAGGTCTGAATCCACTGCATCTATTCGAAAAAAGGAGCTTGATGTTCGAATGTCTACATCCCTACGTTCCCCCACGCTGGAGCTTTGCATCTGCCGCCCCGCCCCCGATCTGCCGGACGCCGACTTCCGCAAGGCGCTGCGCGCCGCCGACGACTTCCTCGCGGGCCGCGCCGGCTTCGAAGGGCGGGAACTGCTGTACTCGGCATCGTCCGACCGATGGATCGATCTCGTCCGTTGGGCGTCCCCCGATGCGGCTGAAGCCGCGATGGACGACTTCGGCCGTGTCGAAGCGCTGCAGCCGCTCGCGTGTCGGCTCGTCGACGTGACGATGCTTCGCCTGTCCCGCCTGCCGGATCTCGCCGTCTCCGGCAAGGCGGCCGGCGCCGGCGACGCCCCGGTGTACGAGGTCATCGCGTACCGCTTGAAGCCTGGGATCGACGACGCCGACTATCGGCGCACGCTGGACGCGTTCGGGGCGGCGACGGCCGATCTGGAAGGCTTCCTGGGGCGCGACGTCTTCCTGGACGCGTCGAGCGGTACGTGGGCGGAAGTGGTCCGATACGCCGACCAAGCGGCCGTCGACCGCCTCGCCCCCGTCGTCATGAGCCTCCCCGAAGCGGCCGCCGCCATGGAGCGGATCGACGCCGCGACCGTCGAGATTCACTTCGCCACGCAGGTTCGCTTGACATGAAGGAAGGCCGTCCCCGGGGAATTCGGGAGACGGCCTTCTTCGTGTTCCAATTACATTTCCTTCACGGCTTGCAGCTTGCCGACCTCGAACAGGCCGATCGCCTCCGTGTACAGCATGTCCGTCCACCCGGACGTAATGAGACCGTCCTTCGTTCGGGCCACGTAGGCGACGGATTCGATCGATTGTTCGTCGACCGCCGACAATAAGTTTTCCAACAGAAACTTCGGGGTAACCTCCGCTTCCGCATTCTCCGATTGCTTAGTCATGCCTCCGCCTCCTTCCACATTTTCCAACGTTAATATGGATGGACGGCGGCCGATTTATGCGCCTCCGCCGAGCGATCGCAGCACCGCCATGGCGACCCCCATGAAGACGACCGCCGGCAGCAGGTTGGCGACGCGGATCTTCGTCAGCTCGAGCAGGTTGACGCCGATGCCGACGATCAGCACGCCGCCGACGGCCGACACCTCCGCGGTGACCGCTTCGATCGCGTCCGGCGCGAACCAGCCTGCGAACGCCATCGCCGCGAGCGCGATGCCGCCTTGGTACAACAATACAGGTACCGCCGAAAACAACACCCCGAAACCGAGCGCCGACGCGAATACGATCGAGAGAAAGCCGTCCATGATCGACTTCGCGTACAGAACGTCGTGGTTGTGGCGAACGCCGCTATCGATGGACCCGAGGATCGCCATCGCCCCGATGCAATAGACGAGCGACGCCGTGACGAACGCCTTCCCGACCGGCGACGCGCCGGCCCCGGACGGCATGCGCCGCTCCAGCCAAGCGCCGACCTGCTCGAAGCGGCGTTCGATTTGCAGCCATTCGCCGATGACGCCGCCGGCCACGAGGCTGACGACCATCCAGACGTAATGCGTCGTCTTCATCGCCATCGAAATCCCTAGAACGCATAACGCGATCGCCATGCCCTGCACGACCGTCCGCTGCACCCGTTCGTTCAAATTCGGCAGCAGCGCGCCGATCAATCCGCCTGCGACGATCGCCGCCGCGTTCACGATACTTCCTAATAACACCATGGTTTCGTTCGGTCCTCTCTCGTTACTCGTCCGCCGCGGCCACCGCCGCCGGACCGAGCGCATAACGGCCGTCCGGCCGGCGGCCTTCCATCGCCCAGTCGACGCCGGGCGCGCCGGTCGCCGGATCCACGATCGCGATCGTCAGCGTATAGACGCCTTCGGGCAAGGAAGCGGGCAGCCGCAGCCGCTCCTCGAAGACGGTCTCGCCCGGCATCCAGCCGCGAATATCCGTCTCGTCCGCCGCTTCGCGAAAGACGATGCGGCCTGCGGCGTCGACGAGCGCCAGCTCGAGCGGCCAGTCGTAATAGAACGGCGCGACGCCGAGGTTCCGCACCTCGAGACCGACGGTGACGTCCTCGCCGGGACGCCATTCCACCGGGTACGACGCCGCGCGCACCGCGAACCGATATCCGATCGTGTTGAGGAATCGATCCAGATTGCGGCGCTCCGCTTCGTCCAACTCCTCGATGTCGGTGCTCGGCCCGACCCAGCTGAGATGGCTGCGCCGCGCCATGTCGAGCAACTGCGCGAAGCGCGACGGATCGAAGTACATGCCGTCCATGCCGGCGTTGCCGAATTCGCCGCCGCTCGGCCCCCGCTTCCAGAAATCCGGCGTCGCGGGAACGAAGGCGTCGGCGAGCGCCGAGGCGTAGCCGTTTTCGAACCAGTCGATGAAGTCGTACGTCTGCCGCACGCCACCGAACACGTCGTTGTACAAGCCTATGCCGTTCCGCTCGGCGATCGGGTAAGGTCGGCGCATCAGCAGCTTCTTGTTCGGGAACGCCTCTAGATAGTGGGCTACGTACCTGTCCGATTCCGCCATCGGCGGGAACGGGATGCGTGTCGCATCGTCGCTGTACGTATGCCACTCGCCCCAATGGCCGAGGCTGCCCAAGGCGACGAAAGCGACTCTGGGGTCGGCGTCGTACCGGTCTCCGAGCGCTTGTATGAGCCGTTCGTGATACCGCTGTAACGTCGCGTTCGCATAGTTCGGACTGAAGCCCTTGCCTACGTCTTCGTCGTACCAGATCCCGTCCCCATCGATCTCCTCGTACAACCAGTCCGGAATGTCCATATGCCGTTCGTCCGTGCCGTAATCGAGCGCGACGCGCAGCACGAACCGGATCTCCCGCGCCGCGTACGCGTCCATGCCGTACCTCCGCTCGATCGTCTCGAAGGCGAACGCCCCCTTCTCCGGCTCCAGCTCGCGCCACGTAAGCACCTTATACACCATGCTGTGCGGCACCGGGAAGTCGTCGTACGACGCCCCGGGCACGAGCCCCATGAACGGGTTGTTCAACACGGCGTCGGTCGCGCGCGGCGCGACCCGCACGATGTAGACGTCGTCCGCCTCCGGCGTCGTCGTACGAGACGAAGGCGCGTCGGCGCGTCCGGCCATCGTCATCAATAGAATTATGATCCAAGGCAGCGTCAAGATGCCGCGCACGGCAGGCGTTCCCCTTTCGAATGCTGAGTTCCGCTATTATATCATCCCGCCGGGCTTCGCGGCTCTACGTTTTGCCCGCGCCGCCGAGGCCCGACTCGCGCGCGACGACGATCGCCCGCGACCGGTCGGCCACCTGCAGCTTGTTCAACACGTTGGAGACGTGATTGCGCACCGTCTTCGGCGCAAGGCCGAGCAGACCGCCGATCTCGGCGTTGCTGCGTCCTTGCGCGATAAGGGCGAGCACCTCCTTCTCGCGGGCCGTCAGCTGCGGGAACGCGTCGGCCTCCGCCTCGGGCGGACGGAACGACTCGAAATAATACATCATCCGCCTCGCCAGCGCCGCGCCGAAAATCGATTCGCCGTCCGCCGCGGCATAAATCGCCCGGACGATCTCCCGCCCCCGAGCTCCCTTGAGCAAGTATCCGCGGGCGCCCGCGCGCATCGCGGAGAAGACGGTCGCGTCGTCTTCCAGCATCGTCAGCATGAGCACCGCGATATGCGGGCTCGCCTTCATGATGTCCCGCGTCGAGTCGATCCCGTTCCCGTCCGGCATATGCACGTCCATCAGGACGACGTCCGGCTGCAGCGCCTCCGCGAGCTCGACCGCCTCCCGGCCGGACTTCGCCGCGCCGACGATGTCGAAGTCGGGCACCCCGCCCACGATCATCGCCAATCCTTCCAGATATACCGGATGGTCGTCCGCCAGCAGGATCGAGATCTTGTCATTCCCTTGGTCGATCGCGCCGTTCTCCGTTTTCCTCATCGCCGTATCTCTCCTTCCGATCGGGCAAAACGACGCGCACCCGCGTCCCCCTGCCCCCGCGGCCCGCCGTCAGCTCGAACGCGCCGCCCAACTCCTCCGCGCGCTCCCGCATCGAACGGATGCCGACCCCTGCGGCGCGCGGCGCGGCGTCCAGGCCGCGCCCGTCGTCCTCGATCGTCAATTCCAGGCCGTCCCGCCACCGAAGCGCGATCGTCACGCGGCCTGCGCCGGCGTGCCGGAGCGCGTTCGCGAGCGCCTCCTGCACGATGCGGTACGCCGCCGTCTCCGCGGCGGCCGTCATCGGCGGCAGCAGCTCCGGCGCCTCGACCTCGACGCGCAGCGACGGCTGCTCGCAGCGCAGCGCCAGCTCCCGCACGGCGAACGCCAGCCCGAATTCGTCGAGCGTCGGCGGCCGCAGCGAATACGCGAGCCGCCGCACCTCGCGGATCGCGTCCGCGATGCCCCGCTGCGCGTCCGCGAATCGATCCCGCAGGTCGGGATCTCCTTCGAACCGGTCGGCGATCGCGTCGATGCGCAGCAGCGCGCCGGCGAGCTCCGCGCCGAGCCCGTCGTGCAAATCCCGCCCGAGCCGGCGGCGCTCCTCCTCCCGCGCGGTCACGATCCGCTCCCGCGACGCGGACACCTCCTCCGCCAGCCGCGCCGTATAGGCGGCCGCGCTCGCCTGCCGCCCGAGATGGCGAAGCAGCGCTTCGGTTTCCGGCGTCATTCGCGGCCGCGGCCCGGTCGCTCCGAGCTCCAACGCGCCGAGCGTCTCCCCGTTCCACGTCAGCGGAAGCTCCTCGATCCGCAGCCCTTCGCGGCCGCGGCTTCCGTATTCCGCCCGCTCGTACTCTTCCCCGGTCGGACGCCGCAGCGCGATCGCCGCGTACGGCAGCCGGAGCGACGCCGCGACGCCTTCCGCGACGGCGGCCCACATCGCGGACGGTCGCGACGCCGCTCCCTCGAGCCGCTCCACGAGCCGGCTCATCGTCTCGTACGGACTCTCCGGCTCGCCGTAGACGAGCCGGTTCGCGCCTCGACGCAGCCGCGTATAGAGCGGATGGAACGACGCCGCGACTACGCCCGTGGCGATCATCGACGTCAGCGGATCCCGCTCCCGCAGCAGCGCGCCGAACGCGCCGACGGCGACGGCGTACAGCAGCACGACGACGAAGCCGAGCACCGTCACGAACACCGCCTTCTGCAGCGACGCATGCTCCTGCTCGCCGGCGCGTTCGAGCGCGCCGGCGCCGAACGCGAACGGCCAGAACAACAGCCCCGCGAAAAAGCCGACCTGCACGACCAACTGCAGCAGTCCGTCCTGCAGCACGTACGGCAGCGCCGTCAGCAGACCGAACCCGACGTAGCTGCCGACCCCGGCCAGAAACCACGTCCACCGGCGCCGCTCCGCCGCGGTCGCGGCGCGCTTGTACCGGCGGGCGACGGCATAGAGCAGCGGTCCATGGGTCGCCGCCACGAGCAGCGTCATGAAGACGGGATCCCAATTCAGCCGCGACCACGTCTCCGGATCCAAGAACCGATAAGCCTGCGCGGCGACCCAGACGGCGCTCGGCGCGAGCGTCCACCGCGGCGCGAACGTCCCGTCCGGGAAGGCGTATAGGAAGGGCAAGTAGAACGAGCCGACGTTATTGAGCATATGGAAAAAGAGCAGCGCCGCCGGCACCGACGCCAGCGCCGGTTCGTATGCAGTGAAGATCGTGCCGACCACGATCAGAAACATCGACACGGCGATCCCGTACGGGTCCCGGCGGCGGTACCGGTAGACGACCGCGCCGACCAGCAAATACGACATGTTCGCGATCGTCGTGAACGCAATGAGCAGCCCTCCGTAGAACGGCGCGGACAATCCGTACCGCTCCAGGTCGCGCGCCCCGTCCTCCGTCAGCAGGAGCGGATGCGCGCAGCGCTCCGCCTCCGCCGGCCCGCACGGCGTCTGAAGCGCGGAATACCCTTCCCAGCGCGACAAGACGAAGACGACGAGCGCCATGCCGAGGACGACCCACCACGCGAAGCGAAGCCCGTACAACCACCATCTTTGCATGTGTTGCCCCCCGCCTTCTCGCGGACCTTTTGCGACCCATTATATCAAGAAAACGAGGGATCGTATCCGGTTCGGACGCGATCCCCCGCCATTTTCTCATGCCGCCGCTTGGAAACGCCCCGCTTGCTTCTTCGTCTTCCCGGTTAACGCGTAATACCCGAGTCCGACGTAGCTGAGTCCCCACGGCACCGTCGACCAATCCGTGACGACCGGGACGAACGACAGCGCCGGGAACGCCAGGTAGAGCGCGAGCGTCCAGATCGGGTACACGCGCGCCCGCGCCGTCGCCGCGGCGAAGCCGATCATCCCGACGAGCGCCGTCAGCGAATTGACGGTTTGCATCGCGCCTACGTCGAAGCCGTTCGCCGCCGTCGCCCCGAGCATCGTCGTCCAGACGAGCGCGGCCGTCAACGTACTGCTGATCGAGATCAGCACGACGGAGACGAAGCCGAGGATTCCGGCTCGGTGCGACTGATGCAGATGCACGCCGAAGATGCCGATCCCCATCAGCAAGCATGCGACGAGCCCGAACGCGAGCTCCGGTCCGCTGTCCACGCCCCAAATCGCCGCGCTCGGCGCCATCCCGATTCTAGCCGCCCCGCCGAGCAGCGCGAGCAGCCCCAGCGCCTTCGTCACTTGTTCCGTATTCATCGCGAATGTCCTCTCCTCTCGTTGCGTTCCACTGTGGCGGAACGCTTTCTCAGCATAGCAACCGCCGCGTCCCGCCGTCATGGGGACGGCGTCCCGGCGGCCGGGAACCTGCGTCGGTTCGGCAGGAAAACATTCGGAAACAAATCATTTACTTCCTTACGAGAACATACTATTCTTAATAATGAACGAATTTGTAGTTAATAACGAACGAGAGGTGCGTGATTTTGAGCGTAGTCAAAAAAACGATCTGTCTCATCGCCTTGCTCAGTTGCCTTCTATCCCCTTCGGCCGCGCTTGCGTCTACCGACTCCAAGCCCTTACCCTCGAGTAAAGTTCTTACCTTCGGCTCGTTTTTCGATGACCTCTTTTCCCTGTTCAAGAAGGACTATGGCCACGGCGGAAACAACGGAAACGGCGGCGGCGGCAAGAACGACGACGGGAAGGACAAGGATCGCGGCAACGACCGTGGCGGCGGGAAGGGCGGCGGCAAGGACGATGACTGGCGGGACCACGGGGGCGGCGGCAAGGACGACGACTGGTGGGATGACGACAAGTGGGACGACTGGTGGGAAGATTGCTGGGGAAACGACGACGGCCACACGGATTCTAAGAAAATATGGGAGAAGTATTACAAGTGGTAGTTGAATCATAGCCTGTAGACGCGCGCTCGTTGGGGACGGAGTCTACAGGCTATTTTCTGTTGCGGGCTCGCCGGAGGGGTGACCGCTCCGGCGAGTCCTGCGGATACGCGCATTTTTGCGCTTACAGCGCTACCTCTACGGCCGGCCGCAACAAAAAACCAGCCGTCCGGCCAAAGAGGCCGGGCGGCTGGCTGCTGCGCGCGTTACGCTTCGCGGTTGTCGGCGACGCCGGTCGCGTCGATGTTGATGACCTCCTGGGAGGCGTCGAGGTCCTGCGGGCGGCCGCAGGCCGGGCAATAGTTCGCGTCGCCCGGCACCGCCTTGCCGCAGGAGCACGTCTTCTCGTTGCGGACGTACCGCATCTGGCGCTCCAGCGTAGCGATGTCCTGCTTCAAGCCGCTGACGGCGCTGCACCACTCCTCGACCCGCGCCTCCGCGAGCGACGGATCGCCGGCCGCGCGAGCTTCGTACACTTCTTGACCGATCAGCGTCATATATTTCTCGATCTCGCGCTTGCGCACCGTAATTTGCGCGGCGAGCTTCGTCATCTCGACCGTCTGCTGCGCGACGTCGGCCGCCTTGGACGCGCCGGACTTCAACTTCTTCAACAGATCCATCGATCGATCTTCCTCCTCCCGACCTTCTCCCCTCATTATCGGAAGGGCGGCGGGCCGTTGTCAATCCGTCCGGAGGCGGAGGCGGCTCGGAGGAAGCGCGCCGAACCGGTCGTCCGACGCTTCAAGCCGGACGCCCTCCGCTCTGCCGCAAAATTTGATCGGCGATGCCCTTGACCATCGGGCAGCCGATCAACGACGGCTTTTTCAAACAGGTGATTGTCAATCCTCCGTTATTCTGATTCCATGAATAGTGAAAATTGAGGCTCATGCCGCCCTTGCGAATCGAAAATTCGCCGGAAGGCGCGTTCGGGATATGGAACCCTTCCTTCTGTGCCAACGATCGAAGCGTCCGGAACACTTCCCCCGTGACGTTCGTGTATTTCCATGGATCGCATGCAGCCAACGTCGTTCCTCCTCCACACGATATGCTCCATACAGTGTATTACCGAAGGGAGTTGTCTCATGTGCGGACAAGACGCGAAGAGAGCCCCCGTCCGTCGCCGGCCGGGGGCTCTCCAACACACACCGCTATATCGTTACTTCCACCAAGTGCTCCGCGCCGTCGTCCCGCAGCTCGACGTACGCCGCGTCCGCGCGATCGACGTCCGCGCCGTCGATCCGCAGCCGGGGCGCCGCCCCAGAGGCGTCCGGCCGGCGGACGGCGATCGCGTACCGCGTACCGCCGAACCGGTACGTCGCCGAGTACCCCGGCCAATCGGAGGGCAGGCACGGATCGATGTACAGCCGGTCGGCTCTGCGGCGCAAGCCCAAGATCCACTCCAGCCCGATCTGATACATCCATCCCGCCGCGCCGGTGTACCACGTCCAGCCGGCATGACCCTCGTGAGGAGCCGCGGTGTAGACGTCGGCCGCCACGGCGTACGGCTCGCCGACGTATCGGCGCACCTCCTGCTCGGTGCGGGTATGGTTGATCGGGTTAAGCATATGGAACAGCTCGAACGCCTTATCCCCTTGGCCGAGCTGCGCCCACGCCATAATGCCCCAGAGAACGCCGTGCGTGTATTGGGCGCCGTTCTCCCGGATGCCGGGCGGATAGCCTTGAATATATCCCGGGCTCGGCTCCGTCCGGTCGAACGCCGGCGTCAGCAGCCGCACGACGGACAGCTCCCGATCGACGAGCTCGCGGTCGAACGACGCCATCGCCTGCAGCGCCCGCTCCTTCGGCGCGGCGCCGGAGATGACCGACCACGACTGCGCGATGGCGTCGATGCGGCACTCGGCGTTCTCGATCGAGCCGAGCCACGTCCCCGCGTCGGTGAATGCCCGGCGGTACCACTGCCCGTCCCAGCCGTGCGCGTGCAGCGCCTCGGCGAACTTGCCGCGGGCGTCGCGATACGCCGCGGCCCGGTCGGGCTCCCCGCGCGCCTCGGCGATCGGCTCGAACCGGCGCAGCACGTCGCAGAGAAACCAGCCGAGCCAGACGCTCTCGCCGCGGCCTTCGTCGCCGACGAGGTTCATGCCGTCGTTCCAATCGCCGACGCCGATGAGCGGCAGCCCATGCTCGCCGATGCGCGACAGCGCCTTATCGATCGCGCGCACGCAGTGATCGTACACGGTGCCGACGTTGCCGGAGCGCCGCGTCTCCTCGTAGCGCTCATGCTCGCCCTCGCGGAGCGCATCGCTCGTCAGGTACGGCGCCGTCTCCTCGAACAGCGTCTCGTCGCCCGTATGCTCGACGTATCGGGACGTCACGTACGGAAGCCACAGCAGGTCGTCCGAAAACAGTGTCCGGATGCCCCGCTCCGTCTCCTCGTGCCACCAGTGCTGCACGTCGCCCTCTTCGTATTGATGCGCCGCGTGAATGAGCACTTGGCGGCGCGTCAGCTCCGGCATCGTATGCAGCATCGCGAGCGAATCCTGCAGCTGGTCGCGGAAGCCGTATGCCCCGCCCGCCTGGTAGAAGGCGGTCCGCGCCCACATGCGGCACGCGAGCGACTGGTACAGCAGCCAGCCGTTCATCATCACGTCGGTTTCCGGGGACGGCGTAGACACTTGCGTTTGGCCGAGCGTCCGCTCCCAGAACGCTTCCGCCTCGGCATACGCCCGTCCGCAGACGGCGGCGTCCGCGTACTTCGCCGCAAGGTTCGCCGCTTCCTCCTCCGACGCCCCGCAGCCGAGCAGGACGTACAACTCCCGCTCCTCGCCCGGCGCCAGCGCGAAGGTCCGCCGGACGGCCCCGCAAGAGGCGTAATGCACGCCCGTTCGGCAGGACAGCCGCTCGCGTTCCATGGCCGCCGGCATCGACGCGTCCCGATTGCGTCCGATAAACTCGAGTTGATCGCCCGTCCAGGAGAGCTCCGAGACATCGTCTTCGTTCCCGAAAATGCCCAAAAACCCCGTCGCCTCGCGGAACGTCTCCTGATACGTATTCCGCGCCGTCAAGATGCGCGCCTCCGCGTTCCACGCCGTCGCGATGTACGACGCGTTCGCCGGCCGCTGCACGCCGAGCACCCACTCGGCGTAATACGTCAGCGACAGGCGGCGCGGCGCGGCGCCGTCGTTGCGGACGCGAAGCTTCATGATCTTCACCGGGTCTTCGAGCGGCACGAACAGGGTCAGCTCATGGCGCACCCCATGACGCGCGTGCTCGAACCGCGTATACCCGCGGCCGTGCTCGACGGCGTACGATTCCCCTTCGGCGCCGGCCGGCGCGACGGTCCAGCTGTCTCCCCTCTCCTCGTCCCGAAGATACCCGAGCTCCGTCGGCGGGTCGAGCACCGGATCGTTCGACCACGGCGTCAGCTTGCACTCCCGGCTGTTCCGCCACCACGTATAACCCGTACCGAGCTCGGAGACGAGAAAGCCGAAGGTCGGATTGGCGATGACGTTGATCCACGGCGCCGGCAAGGGATTGCCGCTCTTCAGCAGCAGCCGGTACGACTTGCCGTCGGCCGAGAAGCCGCCCCAGCCGTTGGCGAACCGCCATTCCGCTTCCCTCGCGTCGATCGGCGACCCGACGGAGCGCTCCTCCGGCAGGGCAACCGTCTCCAGCTTCGGCGGCCAAGCGCCGCGCTCGTCCCGCCGCGGCAGCCGCAGCTGCGCGGCGAGGCTCGGTCCGCCCGCCTTCAGAATGACCCGCGCGACGGAAAACAGCAGCGTGCGGTCCTCGTCGGGAATCGAGTTCGCCGGGATGACGTGAATGCCTGCCGCGCCGGCGCCGAACCGGTCGACGCCGTGCTCGACGGCGCGCTGCAGCGCGTCCTGCAAGTCCTGATAATACCCGCCGTCGGATTCGTTCAGCAGCACGAGATCGAACGACAGGCCGAGCCGGCGCAAATATTCGTGCCCCGTCAGCAGCTTCAGCACGAACGGCAGATGGCTCCGGTTGTCGATCGTCGTCAGGACGACCGGACGGTCGCCGGAGACGCCGTACGCCCACAGCCCCGACTGCCCCTTCGCGTTCCGCGCGATATGCGCTTCCCGCTCGCCGCGCAGCGGCGGCGTATACAGCACTTGGCCGGCGAACTTCTGGAAGCCAACGGCTTCCTTATGCGACAGGTTCAAGTTCCGCAGCTCGATGCGGGTCCGGTTCCATGCCATCTGGAACGCGCGCTCCGCCTCGATCGCGTTCGCGAGCCGCATGACGACGCCGGTCGCGGCGTCTCGGGTGTCCGCGACCGCGGTGACGGCGAACAGCTGCACCGACTTCCCCGCATCGACGCGCACGCGCCGCCGCATGACGAACGCCGGGTCGGCCACAGAGCCCGCCTTCCCGCCGAGCCGCCGCCGAATCGACTGCGGCTCCGCCAAGCCGCTGCCGCGGCCGACGAACGCGGCCCGGTCGGTCTCGTATTCGGCCGGCCCGATCGCCGATCCGTCCGCCGCGAGCGTATGCGCCGCCCACAGCGTCTTATCCTTCGATTCGCGCGGACGCCGGCCGGCGACGAGGCAAGACGCGTCCTCGTCGAACGCCGTGCGCACGAACAGCTTGCTGAAGGCCGGATGCGCGTCGTCCGCGATCGGCGAAGCGAGCGACAGCTCCGCGAACGTCGTCACCTCGAGCACCTTCGGCGCGTCGCCGTCGTTCGTAAGCGTCAGCCGGCGCACCTCCGCGTTCACCTCCGGCGACACGCATACCTCCAGCGTCGTCCGGACGGCGCCGTCTTTCCGCGAGAACGTCGCCCGCTCCAGCTCGAAAGAGACCAGCATCTCGTCGGGCGCCGTCCGGCACGGCTGATAGCCCGCCGACCACAGCTTGTCCGCTTCGACGTCGCGAATGTAGACGTAGCTACCCCAAGGGTCGCGCACCGGGTCTTCCCTCCAACGGGTGACCGCGACGCCCTCGAAGCGGCTGAAGCCCCCGCCGGCGTTCGTCACGACGACCGAGTACTTGCCGTTCGACAGCACGGCCGCTTCCGGCACCCGCGTCTGCGCGGTCGTAAACTCCCGCACCTCCGCCGGATCCGGCGCCATCCGCTCGTGCGGCTCGTGCACCCGGCGCAGCTCCGGGTGCTTGATGAGCGCCGGCTTCGCCGGCAGCCGCTCTTGCAGCAGCAGCTCGGCGGCGCGCACTTCCTTGTCGCGGTGGAAGCGGTCGATCATCGTCCTTTCCAACAACAGGTTGGACAACGTCAGGAACGCCATCCCCTGATGATGCGCCATGAAGCTCTGCACGACCATGTGCTTCTTGCCCTCGGGCATGCGCTCCGGCGTAAAGTCCATCGCCTCGTAATACCCGTACTTGCCGCGGGTGCCGAGCGACGCCATCCGTTGCAGCGACCGCATCCCCTCCCGCTTCGCCCACGGCAGCGCCATGATCGTAGCGTACGGCGCGAGCACCAGATCCTCCTCGAGCCCGCGCTTGAAGCCGAGCCCGGGCACGCCGAACGCGCGGTATTGATAGTTCAGCTGGTGATCGTACGCGAAGAAGCCCGATTCGGAAATGCCGAACGGCACGTCCCGCTGCTTCGCGTATTCGATCTGCCGGTCGACGACGGCGCGGTACGTGCTGTCCCACACCGTGTTCCGGTACGTGCGCATGAGCAGCCACGGCATCAAATATTCGAACATCGTGCCGGACCACGACAACAGCACCGGACGGCCGCCCGCCTTCGTCATCGTCCGTCCGAGCGCGTTCCAGTGCGAGACGGACACTTGGCCGAGCGCGATCGCGACGAAGCTCGCCTGCCGCGCCTCCGACGCCATCAGGTCGTACAGCACCGTATCCCGCTCCTGCCGCGTCACGTGGTAGCCGAGCGAGAACAAATTCGACTTCGTGTCGAACAGCGGACGGAAGTTCGTCTTGTGCACGAGCGCGTCGAGACGCGCCGCGAGTCGTCCGCCCCGCTCCGCCACTCCGGTCCGCGGATGCCGCCCTCTCGCGCGCGGCGCGAGCTCTTCGGCGAACGCCACTTGGAATTCGTCCCGCCCTCGGCCCCGCGCGCCGGTCTCGCTCGGGCCTTCGCCGCCCCCGGCGACCTCCGCCTGCAGCCATTCGACCAGCCCTTGGCGGACCGCCATCAAGCACGCGACGAAGTTGCCGGAGTCGACCGTCGACACGTACACCGGGTGCAGCGGCGCGAGCGTCGTCGTGTCGTACCAGTTGTAGAGATGGCCCTCCCACTTCTCCATCCGTTCGATCGTGTCCACCGTTCGTTCCAGCCGCTCCACGAGCCCTTCGGTATCGATGAAGCCGAAATCGCGCGCCGCGACCGCGCACGTCATATACAGCCCGATATTCGTCGGGGACGTGCGGTGCGCGACGCCGTTGGCCGGCTCGATCTGCACGTTGTCCGGCGGCAGGTAATGGTCCTCCGCCGTAACGAAGTGTTCGTAGAACGTCCAGATGTCCTGCGATAACGCGCGCAGCTCGGCCTCTTCCTGTTGGGTAAAGGCTTCCGTCTCCAGCTTCGCCGGCCGGTCGAGCCAACGTACGGCGAGCGGCGCCGCCAGCCAGATCGCGGCCAGCAGGACGCCGATCGCCGCGACGACGCCGTTCGTCACTTCGACGCCGCCGAGCGTCGTCAGCGCCGACGCCGCGACGAGCAGCGCGAGCGCGGCGCCGCCGGCGAAGCCGACGAGCGCCGGCGCCCCCTTCGCGCCGCTGCTGCGCTCGACCTCGGCTTGGCTGACCCACTCGAGCAGGCACCGCTTCGACACGTACAGCCGGTGCAGCGTGCGCGCGATCGCATCCGCCATGAGCGCCGCCTGGAACGGCAGCGTCAGCAGCGCGACCGCCGCGTGTCCGAACGAGACGGCGAGGCTGCGGGGCCTCTGGACAAGCGCGACCGGGGCGAGCAGCTGCCGCGCCACGGGCAGCAGCAGCGTCGCGAAGACGACCGCGTACCAACGGATCGCCGGTCCGGGCAGCGCCGGCGCCAGCAGCAGGATCGCCATCAGCGCCGGCGAGACGAGGCTGCGCCGCAGGTTATCGACGATCTGCCAGCGCGTCAGCGCCGACAGATCGATCGGCGCAGGCGCGCCGCGCCTGTCCGGTCCCTTGGCGCGGAGCCACGGCAGCAGCTGCCAGTCGCCGCGCACCCAGCGGTGCTGCCGCTTCTGATGCGCGCGGAACGTCGCCGGATGATCGTCGATCAGCTCGATGTCCGACAACAGGCCGGCGCGCAGGAAGCCGCCTTCGAGCAGGTCGTGGCTGAGCACGCGATTTTCCGGGATGCGATCGCACAGCACGGCATGGAACGCGTCGAGATCGAAGATCCCCTTGCCCGTGAAGATGCCTTGCCCCATCGCGTCCTGATACGGATCGGACACGGCGAAGGCGTACGGATCGATGCCCGGCTCGCCGGACCACAGCGCCGCCAAGCGGGAGCGCTGTACGCTCTCGTGGCTCATGCCGATGCGCGGCTGCAGCACGCCGTACCCTTCGACGACGCGCGTGCCCGCTCGGTTGAGGCGCGGGCGATTGTACGGCAGGTGCATCGCCCCGATCATCCGCTTCGCGCTCTCGAGCGGCAGCTGCGTATCCGCGTCCAGCGTAATGACGTACTTGATGCGGCCTAACACGGAAGCGTCGCCCTGAACGGTCGCGTAGGTCGTGTCGCGGCGCCCCTTCAGCAGCTCCACGAACTCGACCAGCTTGCCGCGCTTCCGCTCCCAGCCCATCCACGTCCGTTCGACGTCGTTCCGAACGCGGCGGCGGTGGAACAGGTGGAACGTCGTCTCCGGGTACGACTCGTTCAATCGTTCGATTTCCGCCTTCGCCGCCTGAACGACGAGACGATCCGTCGGCGTCTCCTCCGCGTCGGCGTCCTTGAAATCGCTCAGAATCGCGAAGTGGATGTTCGGGTCGCGGTTCGCGAGATAATGCATCTCCAACCGGTCGGCGATCGACCGCACTTCCTCGATCGACGACCAGATGACCGGGATGACGACCATCGTCGTCGCATCCGCGGGCACGCCGCGCGAGAAGTCGTAGCGCAGCAGGCGGATCGGACGCTTCGCGCGCTCGATCACCCAGTGCGCCGCGGCGACCGCCCATTCGCTCGCCGGAAGCAGAAGCGCCGCCAGCGCGGCGATCCAGCCGAGCGCCGTCCAGCGGCCCCCGCCGCCGAATCCGACCCAGGCCGCGAAGACGAGCATCAGACCCGCGAAGCAGGCGCCCAACAGCTGGAAGTACGTACGCGTCGGGCGCCGCTGCAGCCGGTTTTCCGGCAGGGCGCCCGTCTTGCCGCACGCCTTGAGCGCTTCGCGCAGCGCCGCGACGCCGTCCGCCTCCAGCAAGTAATAAGCGGCGTTCGTCCGGCGGGCGCGCGCGCCCGTCGCAGCCGTCGGCGCTTCCTCCTCGTACGCGGCGTTCGCGAGCTGAACCGCCTGCGAGGCGACGAGGTTTTCCGGCACGCGCATCCGACGGGCGAGCTTCTCGACGCGGCGCCGCAGCGTATCCCGGCTCCCGTCGTCGAGGCGAGGGTAGTCCCCCGCCCGCTCCTCGCGCAGCGTATGGTCTACGAGGCAGAGGCGCTCGAACAAGTCGCTGCCCCGCAGGCGCGACAGCTTCCGCAGGCTGCCCATCAGATTGCCGGTGGTCACCTGGTACGCCGCCTGCAGCTGGAACTCGTACGAGAGGATGGAGTCGAGGCTGTCGGGCCCGTTTTCCAACTTGCACACGAGCCATTCGCCCACATTCGCCATATCCTCGGCATGCTCGCGCAGATGCTGTACGAGATGCACCGTCATCGCGCCGGAGAGCGGCATCTGCTGGCCCGCGTCTTCGAGCGCCCGCTTCAGCCGCTCCGCCGTCAGCTCCGACGGCTTGATGCCGCCGAGCACCCGTTCGACCAGCTTGCAAATTTGTCTTCGCTCGCGCACCGTCTCCATCAGCGCCGCCAGCCGGCGGATGACCTCGATCTTCAGAAACAGCGTCAGCGACCAGGCCTCCGCGATCGTCAGCACGGAAACCTCTTGATACGAATTGACGTAGGCGACGAACGATTCCTCGTTCCATTGCCCGTCGGTATGTTCCAGATAATCGTCGCAGATGGACGATACTCGCAATTGACCGCTCTTGGCGTTGTACGGCAGCTTCCGAACGAGCGTGGAGGAGCGCTCTTCCTTGATCGCGAACGCCTCCGCCTCGATGAACTCCGCGTGATCGAGCAGCCATTCTTCGGCCGGCTGCGTGCATGTGCCGCGATCTTCATGCAATGCTTTGACGAAATCGCGCAGGCGATCCAGGTCGGCTTCGATACTGCCCCAAAGCCGTGCGGACGACGTACGCTTCATGAAGGGGTCGTGTTGTAGCGCGAGCTTATGCGATTCTTGCCTCATTTGTTCGTCATTCAAAAACATGCAGACCTCCAAACGAGCATGATGGTAAAATAGTGAACTTCATTACCATTCCTCATTTGGAAGATTTTTATGACATCCAGAGAGAAAAAAATCGTCGAAGGGTAGCGAAAACTGCAAGCGCGACGCCGAATCGGGTCTCTCTCTCGCCCCTTGGAATGCATTAGGGAATAGGATAGTCCCTTATTTTCATCGCGAGTCCTTGAAAGCAGGTTCCCGCCTGAAACGGGGGCTTTCCGGAGGAATAGCGAACTTTCCTGTTCCCTATTCGCCCTCTATGGAGCAGAAAATCGAAAATAGGGAACATTCTTGTTCTCTACTTTTTGCGCAGACGCGAAGAAGGGCCCCGACGCCTCGTCGGAGCCCTTCTTGCATCAGTGGCCGATCGGTACCGGCGCAGGCGGTTCCTCGCCTTGCCCCTTCGACGTCGGCAGTTCCATTCTCGCCTTGCCTAGCATAAAGACGAAAATCAAGCCGACGAGCGGAATGAGAATCGAAACCCAGAACAGGAACGAGATCGAGCCGGCCAGCGCCGTCGTCGCGCTCGTCAGCGCCTCCGGCGGAATCGCCGCCCGCGCCTCCGGCACGACGAGCGCCCGCGGGTCCGCGAATTGCGCCGCCGCCGCCGCGTCCGGGAACGCCTCTTCG
>NZ_VCIW01000032.1 GCF_005765165.1 Paenibacillus antri
AAAGCATCTAAGCGTGAAGCCCCCCTCAAGATGAGATTTCCCTGCTTGAAGACCCCATGTAGACGACGTGGTTGATAGGTTCGGGGTGGAAGCGCAGCAATGCGTGGAGCTGACGAATACTAATCGGTCGAGGACTTATCCAACATATTCGGAGTGTACAATTGTTTCGCATCCAGTTTTCAGGGAGCAACCCCTGAACTATATAGGTTTGGTGATAATGGCGGAAGGGAACCACGCGTACCCATCCCGAACACGAACGTTAAGCCTTCCAGCGCCGATGGTACTTGGACCGCAGGGTCCCGGGAGAGTAGGACGTCGCCAAGCCGAGAAGCAAAGAACGCCTCTAGATCGAGCCATCGATCCGGAGGCGTTTTTTTCGATCGCATCTTTTTCGCTTACGGCGAATATAAGCCTACATCTGCGGCCGTCATGGCAACAATGCTGCCCGGCTGAGCGGACCGCTTCATCGCCATCGACAGGTACAGGCGCGGCGCCATCCACCAGAGGTGGACGAAGCCTGCGGTTAGCGCCGCGGCGAGCGGTACCCAGACGGCCAATCCCGCCGTCGCCAACACGCCGATCGCGGTCATGTGCAGCTGGATCGAACGATATTGTCGGAACGGCACGCTGGAGGTCGGCAGGTACCCGAACCAAGGCCATGCAAGAAGCCAACCGTACCGCCGGGAATACCCTAACTCCTCCCGTTCCCGGCGGAGGAGCGCCGTCGTCAGGACGTAATACGCCGCCTGCCAGCCGATCAAGGCGCCGATGCCCCAGAGCAAGAGGTTCGCCTCCCCTTGGAAAATCGGTACGATCGAAAGCCATAAAATAAGAAATCCTAAATAAACAAGGCTAATCAAAGGATGACGGCGAATCCTCTTAAGGAGCTTGTATTGATAGATCACTTTTTCGTTCGCGGGCGTCACTGCTTGCATCGCCACAACTGTCACCTCGGCGTCTTCGGGTTTCATTCACGCTTCTCCCCGCGCCCACATATACATAAGGAACAGCGGCGAACAATGGAGATCAAATATCGATTCTCAATTATAGCAAGTTCGGCAAAAAAAGTTTAGAGATTTAGAAGAAAGGCAATACTGGGAGTAAAACGAGAAAGGTGAGCTGCCCAATGAATGCGCTGAATCCCGAAGCGGAGCCGATGACCTGCATGATTTGCGAAGAGACGCGTTCGGAAGGAATTCATATTTGCGGTCAATTTATTTGCGCGGATTGCGAGACGGAGATGGTACGGACGGACGTGAAAGACGAGAAGTACCCGTTTTTCATTACACAGATGAAACGAGTATGGTATAAAAAGGACGCATAGCTTAATGCGATTCTCATAGGGAGCGAAAGACTTTCCGACGGTCGGGCGCGACGGCGGAGAGTCTTTTTTTCTGATGGAGAACGAGGTAAGATACAAGTAGAGATTGTCGAAAAAGGGGGAAAGCGCCCGATGACGGACAAGCGGACGCTTCAACCGGGCGATGCGCCGGTCGTGGCCGCGCTCGCCGCGCATCGGTCGCGTCGTCGGGCGGGCTTTCATGTGCCGGGCCATAAAGCGGGCGCCGCATACGGGTCCGACCCGGATGCGGCGAGCTGGCTCGGAGCGGCTGGGGCTTACGATGCGACCGAGCTGCCGGGTCTGGACGATCTACACGCGCCCACGGGCGCGATCGAGCAGGCGCAGGCGCTCGCCGCCCAATGCTTCGGGGCGCGGCGAACGTATTTCCTCGTCGGCGGCAGCACCGTCGGCAACTTAGCGGCGATCCATGCGGCGGCCGGACCGGGAGAACTGCTCGTGATGCAGCGCGACGCGCACAAGTCCGCGATCCACGCGTTAATGCTGCTTGGCGCCGGAGCGGTATTCGTCCTCCCGGAAGCTGACGAGGAGCTCGGGTTATACGGCGGCGTGTCGGCGGCCGCGATCGCGCGCGCGTTGGACGAGCATCCCGAGGCGAAGGCGGTCTTCGTAACGAGCCCGAATTACTACGGGATCGCCGCGGACATCGGCGCGATCGCGGAGACGGCGCATGCCCGGGGGAAAGCGCTCATCGTCGACGAGGCGCATGGAGCGCATTTCGGGCGACATCCGCGGTTTCCGAAATCCGCACTGCAGCAAGGGGCGGACGTCGTCATACAGTCGACGCACAAGATGCTCCCCGCTTTGACGATGAGCGCCATGCTGCACGTGGGAAGCGACCGTATCCCGCATGAGCGCATCGAGGCGTACTTACGCATGCTGCAGAGCTCCAGTCCCTCCTACCTCATCCTCGCATCGCTCGACTGGGCGAGGCGGGAGCTGCATACGAGAGGGGAAGAGCTTTTCGCGGAGGCGCTCCATGCGATCGATGGGTTGGGCGAAGCGTTGCGAGCGACGACGGGCGGAAGATTCGGCGTCAAGACGACCGCGGATCCCTTAAAGCCGCTCCTATACGACGGGGCCGGCGAGTGGACGGGCTACGAGCTGGCGGAGCGTCTAGCCGAGGTCGGCATCTATACGGAGATGGCGAACGAGTCGTATGTCGTCCTGGCCTGCAGCGCCGCCACGTCGACGGAGGAGATCGGACGGCTTCTCTCGACGTTGCAAGAATTTGCCTCACGATTTCCGGCGAAAAAGAAGGAAATTCAGCAAAATTTCTCGAATATGTATGCATTAGGGGCATTATCCTTGTCCGCACCCGTCTATTTCAAGGCGGAGGACGCGATTTCGGCCGCAAGGCCGGACGAACGGCGATTCATTCCATGGGAAGAAGCGGCAGGCGAGACGTGCGCGGAGATGGTCATTCCATATCCGCCCGGCATTCCGATCCTCTTGCCCGGCGAGAAGATTACGCGGGAGGTCGCCTCGGCGGCGCTTCGCCTCCGGGAGCAAGGCGCTTCGGTTCAAGGCGTGCGAGACCGTTCGCTTCGAATGATCGGCGTTCGCAAGGAACCCTAATGGCAGCTAGGCAATATACTATGTTAGGAGCCTGCAAGTGAAAGGCTTGTTTATTACTTTCGAAGGACCCGACGGGTCCGGCAAGACGACGCAGATGAAGCTGCTCGGAGAGCGGCTGGCGTCGATGGGGGCGGACGTCGTAAGGACGAGAGAGCCCGGCGGGACGCCGATCGGGGATCGGCTGCGCGAGATCGTCCTGTCTCCGGATAACGGGGAAATGATGGACGAAACGGAAATACTGCTCTATGCGGCTTCGCGCGCGCAGCACGTTCGCGAAGTGATCGTCCCGGCGCTCGAGCGGGGGAAGGTCGTGATCTGCGATCGATTCGTCGACGCGAGCATCGCCTACCAAGGGTACGGCTTAGGCCGGGATCCCGAGGAGGTGGCCCGAATCAATCGGTTCGCGACCGGCGGATTGCGCCCGCACCGGACGTATTTGCTGGATGTGCCCGCGGCGGTAAGCCGCGAACGGCTGTTGAGCCGAGCGCTTGCGGCGAGCGGCGCGGGACTCGACCGCATCGAGCAAAAAGAGAGAGAATACCACGAACGAGTGAGAGACGGATTCCTACTGATCGCGAAAGCCGAACCGCAGCGCGTGATGTTGATCGACGCGAATCGGACCGTCGCCGACATCGCCGCGGACATCCATGCGGACTTCGACCGTTTGTTACAGCAACAGCAATAACAAAATCGCTCAGAGGAGGAATTTAGGATGAAACTTGTAATCGCAGTTGTGCAAGATAAGGACAGCAACCGCTTGTCGAACGCCTTGATTAAAGAGGGGATTCGAGCGACGAAGATGGCGAGCACCGGCGGCTTCCTGAGAGCCGGAAACACGACGTTCATGATCGGGATCGAAGACGATCGCGTGCAGGACGTCCTCGAGGTCATCAAGTCGAATTGCAAGGTGCGCGATCAGTTGGTTACGCCGGTCACGCCAATGGGCGGTACGACGGATTCCTACATTCCGTTCCCGGTCGAGGTGCAGGTCGGCGGAGCCGCCGTCTTCATCATGCCGGTCGAGCGGTTCGAACATTTCTAAGAATAATGCGAAGCACGATCGAATGATTTCGGACACGGAGGCGGATCGACGTGAAAATCAATCCCGGCATCCGCCCGTTCGGCAAGGAGCCCCTTCGGAACGAAGGGGCTTCTGGCACCTCCGCGTCCGCTAGGCCGTTCTCCGGCTTTCTAAGGCAGGAACGGGAAGCGGCGTCGCAGGACGAGTTGGCCCGACGGATGGAACGCATCGCGCAGCAAGGCGAACGGCTGGCCCGTTCGATGACGGTGCGCGAGCTTAGAGAATATAAGGTGTTGGTTCAACGTTTCCTGGAAGACACGGTGCGCAAAGGCGTCGGGCTGAAGGAAACGAGGGGCTGGGACCGCAGAGGCAGAACCAAACGATATCAATTGTTGGACGAGATCGACCAGGCGCTCCTTGCGATGGCGGACGAGCTGCTCGCGACGGAAGGCGGCCGCATCGAGCTGCTGGGCAAAGTCGGCGAAATTCGCGGACTGCTGATCAACTTGTTTTACTAGGAGCGAAGGACATGCCATTCCGAGATATTCCCGGTCAGGACAGGGTGAAGATGCAGCTGCAGGCGGCGCTCCGCTCCGACGCTCTGTCGCATGCTTACGTCTTCGAAGGGCCGCGCGGCACGGGCCGCAGAGCGACGGCGCATGCGCTCGCCCAGGCGATTCATTGTCTGGAGGGAGGCGACGACGCTTGCGGGAAGTGCGCCGAATGCCGGAAGATCGATAACGGCAATCATCCGGACGTCCTGAGCGTCGATCCGGACGGGGCGACGGTGAAGATCGATCAAGTGCGGGAGCTGCAGAAGCAATTCGCTTATCGAACGGCGGGGACGAAGCCGAGAGTCTACGTCATCGAAAGCGCCGATCGGCTGACGCCGCAAGCGGCGAACGCCTTGCTGAAGTTCTTGGAGGAGCCGACCTCCGCGACGGTAGCCATCCTCATCACCGAGAACGGACAAGCCCTCTTGCCGACGATTCGTTCGCGTACGCAGCGCATGGTATTCCTGCCGTTGTCCCCCGAGACGATGGAGGCGGAGCTGCTGCGGGAGGGGCATCCTCCGGCGCTGGTCAAACCGGCGGTACGGCTGGCGCCCGGGCTGTCGACGGCGCGCGAGCTTATCCAATTAAATTGGTTTGCAGAAATCCGAAACGCAGTGTTACAATTGGCTAAGGAGTCTACCCGCGGATTCACCGCCAGCATGCTGGCCGCGCAGTCGGTCGCAGGCAAAGGGGAGATGTCCGAGCACTTGGACACCTTGTTCGATTTATTCGCCTTATGGTGTAAAGATATGATCGTACTGCAACGACAACAGACCGCAACGGTCGTGTTCATAGATCAACTGGAGTTCCATGCCAAGCAAGCCATGTCGAAGCCGGCCCATCATTGGGTCGCCGTGATGGACGAAGCGCTGAAGGCCAAGCGGAAGCTCCGCGGGCATGCGAACCCCCAACTTGTCCTTGAACGGTTTTTATTCGCGTTGCAAGGAGGGACATGATGGATACGTATCAAGTCGTAGGCGTCCGCTTCAAGAAGGCGGGCAAGGTTTATTATTTCGACCCCAGCGACCTGCCGGTCGAGGATCACGAGAACGTCATCGTTGAGACGGCCCGAGGCGTGGAATACGGCAAGGTCGTCATCGGCAAGAAGACGGTTCGCGAGTCGGACGTCGTGCTGCCGCTGAAGCGGGTCATTCGCGTCGCCGATCAGAACGACGCGAAGGTCGTGGACGATAACAAGGCGGCCGCGAAGAACGCGTTCGATATATGCGTGGACAAGATTCGGGACCACGGCCTAAAGATGAAGCTCGTGGACGTCGAGTACACGTTCGACCGGAACAAGGTGATCTTTTATTTTACCGCGGAAGGCCGCGTAGATTTTCGGGAGCTCGTCAAGGACCTGGCCGGCGTGTTCCGGACGCGGATCGAGCTTCGCCAGATCGGCGTTCGCGACGAAGCGAAGCTGCTCGGCGGATTGGGTCCGTGCGGGCGCATTCTCTGTTGCTCTTCGTGGCTCGGCGATTTCGAGCCGGTCTCCATCAAGATGGCGAAGGATCAAAACCTGTCGCTCAACCCGACGAAAATTTCGGGATTGTGCGGACGATTGATGTGTTGCTTGAAATTCGAACATGACAACTACGAGAGCGTGAAACAGGACTTGCCGTCCGTAGGCGCTCGCGTCATTACGTCGGCCGGCACGGGCGTCGTCGTCGGGATCAATCCATCCTCGCGGATGGTAAGCGTTCGCGTGGCGGAAGCCGGCAACCGAGTATCCGATTTCCCGCTAGACGACGTCGCGGAGCAAGAAGCGTAAAGGTTGTCTCTTTCCAGGGGTGGAACGGTGGAAGATAGAAAAGAGCTATACGACCAAGTCACGCACATGGAAGACATGTTCGCGAAGTTCGGGGTAGAGCTGACAGGGCTGCGGAAGCAGATCGTCCTGCTGCTCGAAGAGAACAAGCGGCTCAGCATAGAAAACCAGCAACTACGCAAAATATTGCGCAAAGAGAACGGAACGGCGGAGACGCCCGCCGCTTCCGCCTCGGACGCGGCGGCGGCAAGGGCGGCCGAGACCGCGGAGCGGCCGGAGGCCGAAACGCAGGACGCCGCCGGACAAGTCGGCGAGGGGTACGATAACCTGGCCCGGCTGTACCACGAAGGGTTTCATATCTGCAACGTATACTACGGGCATCTTCGCACCGAAGGCGATTGTTTGTTTTGCTTATCCTTCTTTAATAAGTAGACGGAAGAACCGTAGGACTACACAGCCCTGCGGTTTTTTGCGATTTCATGAGGGATGCTAAGGAAGGGGGACCGGTCGATGAAGGCCGAGCGAGTCGAGCTGCAGCCGGGCGAACGGTTGGACGATTTATTGACGCAGGATTTGAAAATCATACAGAGCGACGAGGTGTTCAGCTTCTCCCTCGATGCCGTCCTCCTGGCGAGGTTCTGTTCGGTGCCGAAGGCGGGCGCGATCGTCGATCTGTGCAGCGGCAACGGGGTGATTCCGCTGCTGCTGACGACGCGCACGGGGGCGCGGATTACGGGCGTTGAAATCCAGCCGCGGCTGGCTGACATGGCGCGGCGCAACGTCGAACTGAATGAGCTGGGAGATCGCGTGCGGATCGAGCTGGCCGACCTGAAGACGTACCACGAACAAGCCGGTCACGGAAGCTTCGATCTCGTCACCGTCAATCCGCCGTACCTGCCGGCGACGTCGGGAGAGATCAAGGGCAATCCCCACATCGCCGCGGCGAGGCACGAACTGTTCGCGACGCTGTCGGACGTGACGTCGGCATGCGCGAGGCTCGTGAAGTCGGGCGGGAAGGTAGCGATGGTCCACCGGCCGTCGCGGCTCGCGGAGATCGTCACGGAGCTGCGCGCGGCGAAGCTCGAGCCGAAGCGGATGCGCTTCATTCATCCGCGCCGCGACCAAGAGGCGAATATCGTGCTGATCGAAGCGCTGAAGGACGGGAAGCCGGAGCTTCGCTTGCTCCCGCCGCTCGTCGTGCACGAAGCGGACGGTTCTTATACGGAAGAGCTGCTCGACATTTTCTATGGACGCAAGAACGAACTGAAGGGATAACCCACGCGAATTGGAGGGAGACGCGATGCTAGACAACGCCGAAGAGGCGCGCATCCAGCGCAGCTTCCGCGACGAGGGGCGAACGCCGTACGGCACGCTCTACATCGTCGGAACGCCGATCGGAAACCTGGACGATATGACGTACAGAGCGGTACATATATTAAAGGAAGCAACATGGATCGCGGCGGAGGATACGAGGCAGTCGAGGAAGCTGCTGACGCACTTCGACATTCCCGGGAAGCTGGTTTCATACCATGAGCACAATAAGGGGAAAAGCGGCGAAGCGCTGTTGGACAAGCTGCTCGCCGGAGAGACGGTCGCGCTCGTCAGCGACGCCGGCATGCCGGCGATTTCGGATCCCGGCGCGGATCTCGTCGCGGAGGCGATCGAACGAGGCGTCTCCGTCGTACCGATCCCCGGCCCGAACGCGGCGCTGACGGCGCTGGTCGCCTCGGGGCTGCCGACCGATGCGTTCACGTTCGTGGGCTTCTTGCCGCGCGACAAGCGGAAGGCGTCGGAGACGCTGGCCCGTTGGAAGCGCCAGCCGGCGACGCTGCTCTTCTATGAAGCGCCGCATCGGGTGGAGGCGACCTTGAAGCTGATGCTGGAGGCTTGGGGCGACCGCCGTTGCGTGCTGGCGCGAGAGCTGACGAAGCGGTACGAAGAATTCGCGCGCGGCACGATCTCGAGCTGCCTGAAGCATGTGGAAGCGAACGGGCCGATGGGCGAATATTGCGTGCTGGTGGAAGGGGATTCGGGAATTGCCGGGGACGGCGAGGACGAGATAGCCTGGTGGGCCGAATTGACGCCCGCCGAACATGTCGAGGCGTACGAACGGAAGGAAGGGCTTCCGCACAAGGAGGCGCTGAAGAAAGCCGCGATCGATCGGAATGTGCCGAAGCGGGAACTCTATAACGCCATCCATCAGGGAAAGCCCGAATAAGGACAAAAAAGTGCCTATGATCCGTCAACGAAATCGTTGGAGATCATAGGCCAATAAGGAGATATAAAAAGGTTAGAATTAACAGGGTCATAAAGCTATTATATACTATTTTTCTTATTTTGTCACAGGGGTAGGCATTTCTTTTAAGCATTCGTTACAAACAATTTTTCCCTTGAAATAGGTGACGTTGTCGGCGTTGCCGCAGAAGATGCAAGCGGGCTCGTATTTCTTCAACATAATTCGCTCGCCGTCGACATAAATCTCCAAAGCGTCCTTCTCGCCGATGCCAAGCGTTCGGCGGAGTTCGATCGGGATCACGACGCGGCCGAGTTCGTCGACCTTGCGAACGATACCTGTAGACTTCATCATATGGATAACTCCTCCCAAAATGTAAAATAACAATAAATTTATGCTCGCCATAATTCGACATAATTTTTACTAGTTTCTATGATACCAAGCATTCCCATAATAGTCAACGTAGATTGACGCGTTTATAAATTCCTTATTTTTAAAGGCTTTTCCAATATTCAAGAGGCTACAAATTGGATAAGGATCCGACAGCGGCGTTCGACAACGAAATGAAATAAATGTCGAATCGTGTCGATAAATAGCGAAGAATGGTGGGATCGAACCATGTCGATATGGCCCGAAGAAAAGGTGTTTAAGGATCCGGTTCATAAGTATATTTATGTACAGGAACCCGTGATTTGGGATTTAATCAACACGCGCGAATTTCAACGGCTGCGCCGCATTCGACAACTAGGCACTTCGTACTTGACGTTCCATGGCGCGGAGCACAGCCGCTTCTCCCATTCGCTCGGCGTATACGAGATCGCCCGCAAGATCATCAGTCAATTCGAGCGCAACCGGTTCGAGGATTGGCCCGGCGAGGAGCGCTTGTTGTGCTTGTGCGCGGCGCTGCTGCACGACATCGGCCACGGCCCGTTCTCGCACTCGATCGAGACGGTGTTCGGCGAGCATCACGAGTCGTGGTCGTGCCGCATCATTCAGGGCGACACCGAGGTGAACCGAGTGCTGCGCGGCGTCGATCCGACGTTCCCGGACCGCGTCGCGGCCGTCATCTGCAAGACGTATCCGCGGGAGATCGTCGTGTCGCTCGTGTCCAGCCAGCTGGACGCCGACCGGATGGATTACTTGCTGCGGGACGCGTACTGCACGGGCGTCAATTACGGCATGTTCGACCTCGAACGGATCCTGCGGGTCATTCGACCGTATCGCGGTCAAATCGTCGTGAAAGAGAGCGGCATGCATGCGGTCGAGGACTATTTGACGTCCCGTTACCAGATGTATTGGCAGGTGTACTTCCATCCGGTGACGCGGAGCTCGGAGATCGTGCTGCGGAATATTTTCGCACGAGCGAAATCATTATACGAAAGCGGTCACGCGTTCCTCTTCATGCCCGAGTCGCTCCGCAGGTTGTTCGACGGGACGCTCGACACGGAGCATTATTTGCAGTTGGACGAAGCGCTGGCGCAAGCCGCCTTCGAGTTGTGGACGAACGACAAGGATCCGATTTTGTCGGATTTATGCCGAAGATTTCTACATAGAAAATTGTTCAAGTACGCCACGCCGTCGAAGCTCGACGACGCGCTGCTCGATCGGCTGCGGGAATCGATACGCAGGGAAGGGTACGATCCGGAGTATTATATGCAGGTCGATTTTCCGAAAGATTTGTCGTACGATGTTTATCGCTCGGGTCGAAACGCGCATCGCAAACCGATTTATTTGTTGAAACGTGACGGCGAGCTGCTCGAAATCAGCGAAGCGTCCGACATCGTTCGCTCGATCAGCGGCACGACGTCGGGGAAGCACCGAATTTACGTGCCCGAACGGATGTTGGAGCCGGGCAATCCATACGTCACGGCGGAAACCGAGGAATGGCTGAGAGGAGAATGAACCCATGATTACGGACACGCATACGCATTTAGACCACGCCTCTTTCGAAGGCGAGAGAGAGGCGATCGTTCGTCGCGCGAACGAAGCGGGAGTGACCCGCATTATCAATATCGGCTGCAACCGGGATTCGATCCCGACGACGCTTGCGCTCGCGGAAACGTTCGATTGCGTCGAAGCGGTCGTGGGGTGGCATCCCCAAGACGCGATCGATATGACGGCCGAAGATTTGGACTACGTCGAGCATCTGGCGCGTACGCATCCGAAGGTCGTCGCGCTGGGCGAGATGGGGCTCGATTATTATTGGGATACGTCGCCGAAGGACGTTCAGCACCGCGTCTTCCGCGAGCAAATCCGGTTGGCACGGAAGCTTGGACTGCCCATCGTCATCCATAATCGGGACGCGCATGCCGATGTCGTTGCCATATTGCGGGAGGAAAAGGCATACGATGTAGGGGGCGTCATGCACTGTTTTTCAGGCAGCTGGGAAACGGCGCAGATGTGTTTGGACATGAACTTCTACCTCTCGTTCGGCGGACCGATTACGTTCAAGAACGCGAAACAGCCGAAAGAGGTGCTGGCGAAGGTGCCGATGGATCGTCTTTTGGTCGAGACCGACGCGCCGTATTTGACCCCTCATCCGTATCGAGGGAAGCGAAATGAGACGGGGTTCGCCCGGCTCGTCGCGGAGGCGGCGGCGGAGATCAAAGGGCTTTCATTGGAGGATTTCGCGGCGATCACGAGCGCGAATGCGGCATCGTTATTTCGCCCGATTGGAGAAAGGGGGAGATAAAGCGCGAAATTGGCGCAAATTGGTGAAACGCGAAACGGTTATTTCGGATAACCGGCCAGAAATTCCGAATTTCCGTCGATTTTCGCCGATTACGGGGGATTGACCCCTCTTTACAACGATGGCTTGCTCCCTTTATGATACTTATCAGACACCGAATGAAATAAAGATTACAACATATTTCCAGTATCGCTGAGTTTCCCGATGAGCGACTGCAGAAGCCGCCCATCGCTTGGGGAAACGGGGGAACCGCATCGGACGTATCCGTAAGGTACGTCTAGGGGTGAATTTTCGGATACGCCGTCATTGTACGTACGGCGAACGCCGAGATAGGGCCACTCTCCGGTCCGAATCCGACAGCTAACCTCGTAAGCGTTACGAGAGAGGTAACCGTCCGTGCTGAACATGCACACTTTTCGCTTCCACGAAAAGCCGCGAACGAGCCTCTTCGTCCCGGCTTTTTTTCATGGATTCGAACGGTTGCCTCACACTACGAATATAGTCGCGTCGATCCTTTGCACCTGAGACAACAACTCACGTACAAGGCGGGACTATGTAAGGAGGACTGTAGCAATGGGGGATATTCCTGTACAAGGAACCCATGAGGAAAGTCTGTCCGACATGTCTTACGCATGGCGCTGGGCCCGTGCTCATAAGAAGGTTTTATTGTCGGTCGCCGTAAGCGCGCTTGCGGCGGTAGGTCTATTCTCCGCGTTGATGTACGGTACGCAGTTCAAACGCGTATCCATCGTCGCGGACGGAAACACGATCGAGGTCGTTACGACGACGGAGACCGTAGCAGACGTGTTAGAAGAACAAGGGGTAGTCTTAGGAGAGCACGACGAATCGTCGCTGCCGTTGACGTCGAGGCTGAAGCACGGCGCTGCGGTAGAGATCGATCGGGCGTTCCCGGTCAGCGTTACGGCGGACGGCAAGTCCGTCGAAGTGTATACGACGGGAGCGAACGTGCGGGACGTCTTGAACGAAGCGGGCGTTACGCTCGGCGAGCTGGACCGGATCGAACCGGCGCTCGACGAACGGCTGACGGCTTCCGCCGACGTGAAGATCGTACGGGTTCAACGCGTCGTCGAGGAAACGGAACACACGTTGCCGTTCGAGACGGTCAAACAAGAGGACAAGTCGCTGCTCAAGGGTAAAGAGAAGGTCGTACAACAAGGCCAAGAGGGCGTGCTTGTTAAGCAAATCGAGAAGGTGTTCGAGGACGGCGTCCTCGTTTCGGAACAAGTATTGGCTCGAACGGTGGAGCAGGAGAGCCTCGCGAAGATCGTCGCCATCGGCACGAAGGTGGAGCCGAAGCCCGTGACGAACGCGGTAGCCGTCTTGTCGGCGGAAACCCAAGAAGTGACGCTCGACGGGATGACCTTC
This sequence comes from Paenibacillus antri, assembly GCF_005765165.1. Taxonomy (NCBI): domain Bacteria; kingdom Bacillati; phylum Bacillota; class Bacilli; order Caryophanales; family Paenibacillaceae; genus Paenibacillus; species Paenibacillus antri. The sequence goes on from NZ_VCIW01000032.1 coordinate 12,590, forward strand.
GGCGTGAAGGGCGTGCTAAAGAACGTAACGCTAACGGCGTATTCGGCCGGCCTCGCTTCGACGGGCAAGCAGAAGGGCGACAAGGGTTACGGTATTACCGCCTCGGGCACGACGGTGTCGGAAGGCCGTACGATCGCGGTGGACACCAACGTCATTCCGATGGGATGGTGGGTGTATATCGACGGCGTCGGATTCCGGCGCGCGGAGGATAAGGGCAGCGCGATCAAAGGCAAGAAGATCGACGTGTACTTCGACAGCGAAGCCCATGCGCACAAGTTCGGCACCAAGAAAGGATATACGGTGTACGTGATCGGACCGAAGAAGCCGGTCGCGAACTAAGTTCCTTATTTTTTCAATCATGTTCTTTCATTCGGGAGTTATGGGGTCGCTTTTGGCGGCCCTTTTTTCTTTGTCCGAAGAAGGGTACAATACCAATACATCGTATAAGGAGCGCGGAGCATGATCAAGGAAGTCATCGTGGTCGAGGGGAAGCATGATACGACGGCCGTGAAGCGGGCGGTCGACGCCGACACGATCGAGACCGGGGGCTCGGCCGTAAACAAGGACGTCCTCGCCCGCATCGCGTTGGCGCAGAAGAAGCGGGGCGTCATCATCCTGACGGATCCCGACTACGCGGGCGAGCGTATTCGTTCGATCGTCTCGGGACGGGTACCCGGCTGCAAGCATGCGTTCTTGTCCCAAGACGAGGCGACGCTGGGCGACGATATCGGCATCGAGAACGCGAAGCCGGAGTCGATCCGCCACGCGCTGGAGGCGGTGCGCACGGAGGCGGAGGCGCCGGGGACGGACGTCGCCTGGGCCGACCTGTTCGTCGTCGGGCTCGCCGGGACGGAAGGGTCCGCGCATCGGCGACTGCTCGTCGGGCGGAAGCTGCGCATCGGCTACGCGAACGCGAAGACGTTCTTGAAGCGCTGCGCCATGTTCGGCATTCGCCGGACGGAAATCGCGGCCGCGCTCGCCGCATGCGGCTGGCCGGTCGACGAATGGAACGAAAGCACGGTAGCGTACGCGGGAACGTATGACGGAGAAGCGGGAAGGGGAGACGCCGAATGACCCAATGGACGGAACCGGCGCGGCAGGACAAGGCGGAAGGCATCGGTTCGCCGCGCAAGACGAAGGAGCTGCTGCAGAAATACGGCTTCTCGTTCAAGAAGAGTTTGGGACAAAATTTCCTCATCGACGGGAACATCTTGCGCAATATCGCCGACGCCGCCGAGCTCGGACCGACGAAGGGCGCGCTCGAGATCGGTCCCGGCGCCGGGGCGCTGACGGAGAAGCTCGCCGAGCGGAGCGGGCGCGTCGTCGCGGTCGAGATCGATCAGCGGCTATTGCCGATGCTGGAGGACGCGTTGTCCGATTACCCGAACGTCACCGTCGTGCACGGCGACGTGCTGAAGGTGGATCTGCAGGCGCTGTTTCGCGAGCAATTCGACGGGCTCGACGGCGTATCGGTCGTGGCGAACCTGCCGTATTACATCACGACGCCGATCGTCATGAAGCTGCTGGAAGAGCGCCTGCCGGTGGAATCGATCGTCGTCATGATCCAGAAGGAGGTCGCCGACCGGTTCGCCGCGGCGCCGGGCTCGAAGGATTACGGCAGCTTATCGGTAGCGGTTCAATACTACGCCGTACCCGAGGTCGTGGCCAAGGTGCCGCATACGGTATTCATTCCGCAGCCGAACGTCGATTCGGCCGTCGTGAAGCTGAAGATGCGGGCGAAGCCGCCCGTCGACGTAGCGGACGAGGCGTTGTTTTTCGACGTCGTGCAGGCGTCCTTCGTGCAGCGGCGGAAGACGCTGCTCAACAACTTGCAGCAGCGGTTCTTCGCGAGCGAGGGAGGCAAGGAGGAGTGCCGCGCGTTCCTCGAGGCGTGCGGCATCGCGCCCGAGCGCCGGGGAGAGACGCTCAGCCTATCCGAGTTCGCGACGATCGCGAACGCGATGCGCGAACGATCGAAGCGAGCGTAAGACGTAAACGTACGGAAGCGCGACAGGTTCGCGCTCACCATTCGCCTATGCCCGCCATACGATATACGTATGGAGGGATGGAACATGAAAATTGGCGACTGCGTCGTCCGCAAATCGTACGGGAAAGACGTCTTGTTTCGCATCCAGGATCTTAAGGATCGACAAGCCGTGTTGAAGGGCGTATCTTACCGCTTGTTGGCGGACGCGCCGCTCGACGATTTGGAACCGGCGACCGAGCCGATGGAGGAAGACGTCAGGGGGGTATCCCTCTTAAAGCAAAGCCGTTTGCGGATCGCCGGTTTGAAGCGGTCGGCCGAGCCGTATTTCGACGTGCCCGGCACGATCCTACATCTGGACGGGGACCGGACGTATCTGAGGAAAAGCATCGCCGTCTATAACGAGCTGCGCATTCCCGCCGAAGGATACCATCTGCAGGAGTCCGACATGGCGGAGGCGCTGCGGCAGCTGCTGCCCGCGGTGCAGCCGGACATCGTCGTCATTACGGGGCACGACGCCATTCTGAAGCATCGATTCGACGGCGATAAGCAAAATATCCGCAATTACAAAAACTCCATGCATTTCGTACAGGCGGTCCGCGTCGCCCGCGCCTACGAGCGGAACCGCGACGCGATGACGATCATCGCCGGCGCCTGCCAGTCGCACTTCGAAGCGCTGCTCCAAGCGGGCGCGAACTTCGCGAGCTCGCCGTCCCGCATCTTGATCCATGCGCTCGATCCGGTCTATATCGCGGCGAAGTCGGCGTTCACGCCGGTGAAGGACACCGTGAACATCTACGATGTCATCACGCATACCGTCAGTGGGCTGAAGGGGCTCGGCGGCATCGAAACCCGCGGCAACTACCGGATGGGATTGCCCCGAATCGGCCCGGAAAATTAAATTTTTTTAAAGAGATCCGTTGACAACGCGCAAAGTCCACTGATATAATATTCGGCCATTTGACACAAGCCCCCCTTTTCGGTTATAATACCTAAGGAAAGAGGTGGTGGTTGACAATGGCCAAGAATGCGCTGTTGGAAATTAAGAAGAGCCTTGAAGCTCACGTCGGTCAGCAAATTACGCTTCGCGCGAACGGCGGCCGTCGCAAAACGATCGAACGCACCGGTGTTTTGGAGGAAACCTACCCTTCCGTGTTCATTGTCAAACTGGACCAAGAACAACACGCTTTCAAGAGAGTCTCATACAGCTACGCCGATATTTTGACGGAGACCGTCGAAGTGACCGTGCGCGGCGACAACGATGGACAAGTTCGAATCGCCCACATTCAAGCCTAAACGACCGCCTAGAACAGCGATTGCTTTTAGAACGGCAAGGACCGGAACGCTCCGGGGCCTTGCCGTTTTTTCGTCTGTAAGGGCTTATACGGGATTTCCGGAAAACGTCCCCTTGCCCGCCTCCGCATGCGGCTCCCCTCCCCGAACCATACTATCGGTAACCGAACGATATAGGGGCAGTCTAGCCGAAGGAGGTGGAAAACATGGCGCGCAAAAGAAGGGGAATCATGTCCGAGGAGCTGAAATACGAACTCGCGAAGGATTTAGGGTTCTATGATACCGTTCAGAAGGAAGGCTGGGGCGGCATCCGGGCTAAGGACGCGGGCAATATGGTGAAGCGGGCGCTCCAGATCGCCGAGAAGACGTTGGCGGATCAGGCCCGGGCGCAGACGCAGGGGACGCAGATGCAGCCTCAGCAGCGGATGCCGACGTCGTCGGTGGTCGCTTCGACGGCGACGATAGGTACGGCGACGGCGACGATGGGGCGTACCGCCGGAATGACGGCGACGATGACGTCGTCGTTCGCCCAGCCGCGGCAGACGGGCTCGGCGATGCAACCGCAGCCGGGACGGTATCGTCCGTAACATAGGAACAGCCAAGGGAGTCCGAACGCGCGCGGGCTCCTTTTTTGCATCCTCGCAATTGTGATACACTAATGGGACGGATGCTGAATGGAAAGGCGGTGACCACCGAGGTGAAAGTGTACGAGAAGGCGCCCGCCAAAATCAATTTGTCGCTCGACGTGCTGCGGAAGCGGGAAGACGGCTATCACGAGGTCGAGATGATCATGACGATGGTCGATCTGGCCGATCGGCTCGAGATGGAGGAGCTGCCTCGGGACACGATCATTATCTCGAGCCAGGCCGGGTACATTCCGCTGGACGAGAAAAACTTGGCGTTCCAAGCGGCGAAGCTGATTAAAGAGCGGTATGGGGTGAAGAAGGGCGTATATATCCACCTGGATAAGCGGATCCCGGTGTCCGCGGGGCTCGCGGGCGGCAGCACGGACGCGGCGGCGACGCTGCGCGGGCTCAACCGGCTGTGGGACTTAAACATCCCGTCGCAGGAGCTTCAGAAGCTCGGCGAAGAGCTCGGATCGGACGTGCCGTTCTGCGTGACGGGCGGGACGGCCATCGCCCGCGGGAGGGGCGAGAAGCTGACGCCGCTCGGCGCGCCGCCCCCATGCTGGGTCGTGCTGGTGAAGCCCCCGATCAACGTGTCGACGGCGGACGTCTACGGGCGGTTCCGCGTCGATCGGATCGAACGCAGACCGCGCACGCAAGATTTGCTTCGGGCGATCGACGCGAGCGACTTCGCGGGCATGTGCGGCGCGCTCGGGAACGTATTGGAGGAAGTGACGATTCCGATGCACCCGGAGGTCCGGTACATCAAGGAGTCGATGCTTCGGTTAGGCGCGGACGGCGCTCTGATGTCCGGGAGCGGACCGACCGTCTTCGCGCTCGTGCAGCGGGAATCGAAGCTCGCTCGAATCTATAACGGCCTCCGAGGCTTCTGCCGCGAGGTTCACGTGGTGCGCCTATTGGCAACGCCTCTTGAACAAACACGGACGTGAGTGGTATATTCTCTTTATAATGTTCGGAAATTGATTGATTTTTGGAATTATAAGGGGGGATAAGAGGTGAAGAAGTTAAAAAGAAGCGCACGTCTCGTGGAGATGACGCAGTATTTACTGGCCAAACCTCATGTCCTCGTACCCCTGACCGTGTTCGCGGATCGCTACGCTTCGGCGAAATCGTCGATCAGCGAAGATTTAACGATCATTAAAGAGGTATTCGAGACGGAAGGCATCGGCGAATTGCATACGCTTGCAGGCGCGGCCGGCGGCGTGAAGTTCGTGCCGAAGATGTCGCGCGAAGGAGCGCTCGCGCTCGTGAACGGCGTTTGCCGCCTGCTGGAGCAGCCGGAACGGCTGCTGCCGGGCGGCTATTTATACATGTCGGACATTCTTGGCCAGCCGGCCATCATGAACGAGATCGGGCGCACGTTCGCGTCGGTGTTCGGCGACCGGCCGATCGACGTCGTCATGACGGTCGAGACGAAGGGCATCCCGCTCGCCTACGCGACGGCGGCGCATCTGAATATCCCGGTCGTCATCGTGCGCCGGGACCCGAAGGTGACGGAGGGCTCCTCCGTCAGCATCAACTACGTCTCCGGCTCCAATAAGCGCATACATACGATGACGCTCGCGCGGCGCGCCTTGAAGTCGAAGGCGAACGTGCTGATCGTCGACGATTTCATGCGGGCGGGCGGTACGGCGCGCGGCATGATCGACCTGCTTCAAGAATTCGAGGCGACGGTGCAAGGCGTCGGCGTCCTGGTCGAAGCCGGAGGCGTGGACGAAGAGGAGCTGCTCGTCGACGATTACGTGTCGTTGGCGCGGCTCGCGCACGTCGATCCGAAGACGAGGGAAATTCGCATGGCTCCAGGCAACTATTTCGAGGAGGGAACGAACCTATGAATCCAACGGTAATTTCGACAACCCAGGCCCCGGCGGCCATCGGACCGTACGTGCAGGCGATGCGCGTCGGCGGACTCGTGTTTACGTCCGGCCAAATTCCGCTCACGCCCGAAGGCGCGATGGTCGAAGGCGGGATGGCGGAGCAGACCCGGCAAGTGCTCGAGAACTTGAAGGCCGTCGCGGCGGCCTGCGACACGACGCTGGCGTCGACGGTGAAGGCGACGGTATTCATCAAGGACATGAATCGATTCGCCGAGTTCAACAGCGTGTTCGAGGAGATGTTCGAAGGGCATAAACCGGCCCGCTCGACCGTCGAGGTGGCCCGGCTGCCGAAGGACGCGCTGGTGGAAATCGAGTTGATCTTGGCGGTCGAGGACTGAAACCGAAGCTTTCTGAATATTTATAAAAAAATGTGTGCGAGTCTCAAGAAATCGGAAGGAATTTGTATGACAATGTGGAATATTACACCAAGTCCTTTTTTTCGATAATGATAAGGTGGTGACCTAAAGTGCAAATAACCGATGTGAGACTCCGCCGCGTGAACTCCGAAGGTCGTATGAAAGCGATCGCATCCATTACGATCGACAACGAATTCGTCGTTCACGACATCCGGGTAATTGACGGGAACAATGGCATGTTCGTGGCGATGCCCAGCAAGCGCACGCCGGACGGCGAGTTCCGAGATATCGCCCACCCGATTTCGTCGACCACTCGGGAGAAGATCCAAGCAGCCGTTCTGGCGGAGTACGACCGCGCGGCATCCGAAGAGGAAGACGTAATCGAAGAGGGAGCGTAATTAACGAATGCGACGAGAGAGCCGAGGGCTCTCTCTTTTCTTTTTCCGGAAAGTGAGATATGATTTCATGTGGGAAAAACCAACCCTCGACAGAGCGGAACGGCGAATTCGAAAGGGGGATTTTCAGTAATCATGAATATTATGGGCATCGTATTGGCAGCGGGACTCGGCAAGCGCATGAAGTCCAAATTACATAAAGTGCTGCACCCCGTGTGCGGCAAACCGATGGTAGAACACGTCATCGACGCGCTCGACGAAGCGGGCGTCGGCCGCAAGGTCGTCGTCGTCGGCCATGGCGCGGACGCCGTGCGTTCGGCGCTCGGCGGCCGGGCGGAATACGCCATGCAGGAGCAGCAGCTCGGCACGGGCCACGCGGTCCGCGTCGCGGAGCCGCTGCTCGGCGCCGAAGACGGCGTGACCGTCGTCGTCTACGGCGACACGCCGCTGCTGACGGCGCGTTCGATCGCGGGCATGCTCGCGCTGCATCGCGAATCCGGCGCGGCGGGCACGCTGTTGACGGCGGCGTTCGCCGATCCGACCGGCCTAGGCCGCATCGTGCGCGGCGCGGACGGCACGATCGAGCGCATCGTCGAGGAGAAGGATTGCAGCGCGGCGGAGCGGGAAATCAAGGAAATTAACGCGGGCGCGTACTGCTTCGATAATCGAAAGCTGTTCGAAGCGCTCGCGAAGGTGAAAAACGATAATACGCAAGGGGAATACTACCTAACGGACGTCATCGGCTTGTTCCGGGAGGCGGGCGACTCGGTGCAAGGATACCTCACGAGCGACGCGGACGAAGCGTTCGGCGTGAACGACCGCGTCGCGCTGGCCGAGGCGGAGCGGCTCATGCGCTCGCGCATCAACCGGTCGCATCTGTTGAACGGCGTGACGATCGTCGACCCGGCTTCGACCTATATCGACGCCGGCGTGACGATCGGCGTCGATACGGTCATTCATCCGGGCACGACGCTGAGGGGCGCGACGCAGATCGGTTCGGACTGCGCGATCGGGCCGAACAGCGACATCCACGCTTCGACGGTGTCCGACGGCGCCGCCGTCAAGCACTCCGTGCTCGATAAGGCGGTCGTCGGTCCTCGCACGACCGTCGGTCCGTTCGCGAATCTGCGGCCGGGCACGCGTCTCGGCAGCGACGTGAAGATCGGGGACTTCGTCGAAATCAAGAGCTCGACGATCGACGACGGGTCGAAGGTGTCGCACCTGGCGTACGTCGGCGACGCTCGCGTCGGCAAGGACGTGAACATCGGCTGCGGCGTCATTACGGTGAATTACGACGGATTCTCGAAGTTCGAGACCGTCATCGAGGACGAAGCGTTCGTCGGCAGCAACGTCAACTTGATCGCGCCGATCCGCATCGGGAAGGGCGCGTTCGTCGTCGCGGGCTCCACCATTACGCAGGACGTCGGCGAAGACGACATGGCGATCGCACGCGATCGACAGACGACGAAGAAGGGGTACGCGAAGACGCTGCGGGCCCGTCTCAAGGCGAAGAAGAACCGTTAAGCAATCGAAGCACCAACCATTCGAACATAAGCTGGAGGAGAACGTTCCATGTCTTACCGGGATCCCAAGCTGAAGGTGTTCACATGCAATTCGAACCCGCAGCTTGCGCAGGAAATCGCAGAATATATCGGCTTGCCGCTCGGCGTCTCGCAGACGATCCGGTTCAGCGACGGCGAAATTCAAACGCGGATCGACGAGAGCGTACGGGGCTGCGACGTGTACGTCATTCAGTCGACGAGCGCGCCCGTGAACGAGCACTTGATGGAGCTGCTCGTTATGGTGGATGCGCTGAAGCGCGCGTCGGCGAAGAGCATTAACGTCGTCATCCCTTATTACGGTTACGCCCGCCAAGACCGGAAGGCGCGTTCGCGCGACCCGATCACGGCGAAGCTCGTAGCGAACCTGATCGAGACGGCCGGGGCGCACCGCGTTATCTCGATGGATCTCCATGCGACGCAAATTCAAGGCTTCTTCGACATCCCGGTCGATCACTTGCTCGGCGTGCCGATCCTCGGGGCGTACTTCAAGGAGAAGCAGCTCGAAGACGTCGTGATCGTCTCCCCGGACCATGGGGGCGTCGTGCGCGCGCGGAAGTTGGCGGATTACTTGAACGTGCCGCTCGCGATCATCGACAAGCGCCGTCCGGAGCCGAACGTCGCCGAGGTCATGAACATCATCGGCGAGGTGAAGGGCCGCACCGCGATTCTGATCGACGACATCATCGATACGGCGGGGACGATTACGCTCGGAGCCAACGCGCTGAAGAAAGCGGGCGTGAAGGACGTGTACGCCTGCTGCACGCATGCCGTGCTGTCGGGTCCCGCGATGCACCGGCTCGAGGAGTCGCCGATTCGGGAAGTCGTCATCACGAACACGATTCCGGTCGCGAATCCGGAGCCTTGCACGAAGCTGAAGACGTTGTCCGTGGCGCCGCTGATGGGCGAAGCGATCATCCGGGTGCACGAAGAGCTGTCGATCAGCAAGCTGTTCGAAGATTAACGTCGTCGAAGACGACTATATCCGGCCTTCTCAGGGAACATTAGGTACATCGTTTTCAGTATCTACTGTTCCAGAGGAGGCTTTTTTCGATGATCGACATGAAGGTAACGGTACTATCGCGTTCCGGCGAGACGAAGTCCGATCGCCGCACGAACCGGGAGAGCGGCAAGATTCCCGGCGTCGTCTACGGCAAGAAGGTGGCGTCGCAGCCGATCTATATCGAGGAGAAGGCGCTGCATCAGCTCATGCGCAGCGGCGCGGGCGCCGGCGGCATTCTGCGGCTGACGTTGCCGACGCACGGCGAACAGCCGGTCATGATCGGGGAGATTCAGCGCGATAAGGTGCTGGGGCGAATCTTGCACGTCGACTTCCACCAGATCGACATGAGCGAGCCGGTCAAGGCGACGGTTCGCGTCGAATTGACGGGCGAAGCGCAAGGCGTGTCGGAAGGCGGCATCCTCCAGGTGATGAACCCGACCGTCGAAGTGCGATGCATCGCGAGCGCCATCCCGGCGGCGATCGAAGCCGACGTCAGCCGTCTCGCCGTCGGTGAACATCTCTACGTGCGCGATCTGGCGGTACCGGCGGGCGTCGAGATTCGCAGCGACGAGAACGACATCATCGCTACGATCCTCGCGCCGCAGAAGGAACTGCCGGAGGCGACCGACGAAATCCGCGACCAGGACGTGGCGGAAGCGACGGAAGAGCAGGTCGGCGCTCACGCGGACTAACGGCCGGTTTCGGGCGCAGAAGAACGTCGAAGTCCCCTTGGGAGAGGGGACTTTTTGTTTGCCCTTGGTGTATAATGGCTACGGGAGTGAATATGGGATGAAATGGTTCGTCGGGCTCGGCAATCCGGGCAGAGATTATGAGGATACGCGGCATAATATCGGGTGGATGGCGCTGGACGAGGTCGCAAAGCGATGGGGCGTCTCGACGGCGCAGTCGAAGTGCAAGGGGCTCGTCGCCGAAGCGCGCGTGGAGGGCGAGAAAGCGTACTTGATCAAGCCGATGACGTACATGAACTTGTCGGGGGAATGCGTGCGAGCGTTCCTTGACTTCTATAAGCCGGACCCCGCGGATCTGATCGTCGTGTACGACGATATGGACACGGAGTTAGGCTCGATTCGCCTGCGCATGAAGGGAAGCCCCGGCGGACACAACGGCATCAAGTCGATTATCGCCCATCTCGGCACCGATCAGTTCCATCGCATTCGGCTCGGCATCTCGCGGCCGGCGCCGGGGTCGAACATCTCGAACTACGTGCTGTCGACGTTCCGCAAGGAGGAGCGGGAAGCGCTCGAGCGGACCGTAACGAAGGCGGCGGACGCGATGGAATACTGTCTGAAGGAGCCGTTCGAGAAGGCGATGGCGAAATTTAACGGAAGCTGAATGGAACCGCCGCTCCCGTGGCGATACTAACATCAGATGGACACGGGAGGTGGGGACGTTATGTCGATTCGCTATGAATGTAAGCATTGCAGAATGCCGCTCGGGGAAATTTCGTCCGAGCACGTCACGGAGGCGCAGCTCGGATTCCATTTCTTGACCCCCGAGGAGCGCAACGATATAATTACGTATAATTCAAGCGGCGACGTTACCGTCAAGCTTGTATGCGATTATTGCCGCGAAGCGCTCCAGTCTCATCCGGAGCTTTCGCTGGTATCCAGCCCGCTGCAATGACCGGCCACGCGCCGGCGCATCGGGCGGGATGAACGGCCTTGGCTTGTCAGCCTAGGCTTGTTTTGGTTTGCCGGGAAAGAGGTGTCCTAATCTCGAAATGAGACGTTTATTAGAAGCGCTTGCGACGGATCCCGATCTGATTACCGTGACGGACGGCATCCGGTCGGGGCTGAAGGAACAATTGGTGTCCGGGCTTACCGGCTCGGCTAGAAGCGTATTTGTCGCGGCGCTGCATTCGCAATTGCAGCGCCCTATCGTCGTCATGACGCATAATATGTTTTCCGCCCAAAAATTAATAGAGGATCTGGAAGAGTGCCTGCCCCGCGGCGAGCTCCTCGCGTACCCCGCGAACGAGTCGATCGCGACGGAGGCGGCGGTGTCGAGCCCCGAGCTCGTCTCGCAGCGGATCGATGCGTTGTCCCGCCTCGCGAACGGCTTCCGGGGCGTCTTGGTCGTGCCGTACGCGGGCGTCCGCCGGCTCGTCGCGCCGAAGGAGACGTTCCAGGGCGCCGCGGTGACGGCGTCCGTCGGCGAGACGCTCGCCATCGACGCGCTGCTCGGCCGGCTCGCGGAGCTCGGCTACGAGCGCGTCGAGCGGGTGGAAGGGCGCGGCGAGATGAGCGTGCGCGGCGGCATCGTCGACGTATATCCGCTGAAGCCCATCGAAGGAAGCGGCGGGGAAGCGGGGGATCTCGCCGTGCGCATCGAGTGGTTCGACGACGAGATCGATTCGATCCGCTTGTTCGACCCCGTCGATCAACGCTCGAAGGAGCGGCTGGAGCGGGTCACGCTGCTGCCGAGCCGCGAGCTGTTCGCGGAGCCTCGCCGGTTCGAGAACGCGGCGCGGACCGCCGCGGAGCTGCTGGACCGCCAGCTGGAGCGAACGACCGACCGGACGGCGAAGGAGAAGCTCCGCGAGGAGATCGGCGGCGACCTGGTGAAGCTGCGGGAAGGCGCTTATTTTACCGGCATTTATAAATACGTCTCGTTGCTGTATCCCGAGCGGCAGACGCTGCTCGACTACTTGCCCAAGGATGCGCTGCTGCTCGTCGACGAGCCCAACCGGCTGCTCGAGACGGCGAAGCAGCTCGATCGGGACGAGGCGGAGTGGACGACCCACCTGCTGCAGGAGGGCAAGACGATCCCGAGCTTCGCGTTGTCGAAGAGCTATGAATCGCTCTTCTTCCACAAGCCGTTGCAGACGGTGTATTTGTCGCTGTTTCTGCGGCAAATTCCGAACACGCAGCCGCAAAACATCGTGAACGTCATCTGCCGCGCGATGCAGCAGTTCCACGGGCAGATGAACGTGCTGAAGACGGAGATCGAGCGATGGAGCAAGTCGAAGTCGACCGTCATGATGCTGGCCGGCAGCAAGGAGCGGCTCGACCGCATGCGCCGGGTGCTCGCCGATTACGGCATCCCCGAGCAGACGATGATCGAAGGCAATCTTCAGAGCGGCTTCGAGCTGCCGTCGGTCCATCTCGTCGTCATTACCGAGGGCGAGATGTTCAGCGCCAAGCAGCGGAAGGCGCGCAAGGTCGAACGGAAGATCGAAAACGCGGAGCGCATCAAGAGCTACACCGAGCTGAAAATCGGCGACTACGTCGTCCACGTCAATCACGGCATCGGCAAATACGTCGGGATCGGCACGATCGAGATCGACGGCGTTCACAAGGATTACCTGCATATTCTGTATGCCGGCGGCGATAAACTGTCCGTGCCGATCGAACAGATCGACATGGTGCAGAAGTACATCGGCGCGGAGGAAGGCAAGGAGCCGAAGGTTTACAAGCTGGGCGGCGGCGATTGGACGAAGGCGAAGTCGAAGGCGAGATCGGCCGTCAAGGACATCGCCGACGAGCTGATCAAGCTGTACGCGGCGCGCCAGGCGGCCCCCGGCCACGCCTTCCCGAAGGATACGCCGTACCAGCAAGAGTTCGAGGCGATGTTCCCTTACGACGAGACGACGGATCAGCTGCGCGCCATTGAAGAGATCAAAGGCGACATGGAGCGGCCGCAGCCGATGGACCGGCTGCTGTGCGGCGACGTCGGCTACGGCAAGACCGAGGTGGCCATCCGGGCCGCGTTCAAGGCGGCGATGGACGGCAAGCAGGTCGCCGTGCTCGTGCCGACGACGATTCTCGCGCAGCAGCATTACGAGACGTTCCGGGAGCGCTTCGGCGGCTTCCCGTTCAACATCGGCGTCTTGAGCCGATTCCGCTCCAAGAAGGAGCAGACCGAGACGATCAAGGGCGTCGTGAGCGGCGCGATCGATGTCGTCATCGGGACGCATAGAATACTTTCCCAAGACGTCAAGTTCAAGGACCTCGGTCTGCTGATCATCGACGAGGAGCAGCGATTCGGCGTTACGCACAAGGAAAAGCTGAAGAAGCTGCGTCTGAACGTCGACGTGCTGACGCTGACGGCGACGCCGATCCCGCGGACGCTGCACATGTCCATGCTCGGGGTGCGCGACCTGTCCGTCATCGAGACGCCGCCGGAAAACCGCTTTCCCGTGCAGACGTACGTCGTCGAGCACAGCGGCGCGCTCGTCCGCGACGCGATCGAACGCGAGCTCGCCCGGGGCGGGCAGGTGTACTACTTGTACAACCGCGTCCAAGGCATCCAGCAGATGGCCGATACGATCCATGCGCTCGTGCCGGACGCCCGGGTCGCCTCGGCGCACGGGCAGATGTCCGAGCAGGAGCTGGAGCGGACGATTCTCGACTTCCTCGACGGCGAATTCGACGTTCTCGTCAGCACGTCGATCATCGAGACGGGCGTCGACATTCCGAACGTCAACACGCTCATCGTGCACGACGCCGATAAGATGGGCCTGTCGCAGCTGTACCAGCTGCGCGGCCGGGTCGGCCGTTCGAATCGGATCGCGTACGCGTATTTCACGTACCAGCGCGACAAGGTGCTGAACGAAGTCGCGGAGAAGCGGCTGCAGGCGATCAAGGAGTTCACGGAGCTCGGCTCCGGCTTCAAGATCGCCATGCGCGATCTCGCGATCCGCGGCGCGGGCAATCTGCTCGGCGGCGAGCAGCACGGCTTCATCGCCTCCGTCGGGTTCGATCTGTATTCGCAGATGCTGGCCGAGGAGATCGAACAACGGAAGGCGGCGCTCGACGGCGGCATCGAAGGCGCGGAGCCGGCGGAACGGCGCTCCAAGCCGGTCAATACGCAAATCGAGCTCACGTTGGACGCGTACTTGCCGGGCGATTACATTTACGACAGCGCGCAGAAGATCGAGATCTACAAGAAGGTGGCGGGCATCCGCTCCTTCGAGGAAGAGAACGAGCTGGCCGACGAGCTGACCGACCGATTCGGCGATATGCCGACGCCGGTCCAGACGCTGCTGGCGGTCGCGCGCCTCAAGGTGTACGGGGCGGAGTACGGCATCCAGTCGATCGCGGCCAAGGGCGACGACCTGATCTTCACGTTCGGGCCGGAGCAGAACGAGCGCATCGACGGCCAGAAGCTGTTCGCGCTCAGCAACCGGTTCGAGCGCAAGCTGAAGCTCGTCCCGGGCAAGCAGATCGTCATCCAGATGAACCGCAAGGGGCTGTCCATGGAGGACGCGCTCCTCGCGGCGGAGAAGCTGCTTCAGCAATACCGCGAGGTGCTGAAGGACGGCGCGCAACGCTCGACAAACGTTGTATGAATTGGCAGGATGTTCTTATGAACATCCTGTTTTGCTTTCAATTGGTTGGCAACAATAATGGCGAACAGTCCCATACGGATGCATGATGTTGGACGGTTTGTACAAGAACTGGCGTATAAGTGAATCGTTAGCGACAAATACTAAGGTCGAATATTACACTGGTCATCACCCCCCTCGAACCGTACAGGACGGACGACTTCGATGCATTCAAACTTCTAGAAAGCGAGGGCATACAACATGAAAGCAACAGGAATCGTACGCAGAATCGACGATCTCGGACGGGTCGTTATCCCGAAGGAAATTCGTCGGACATTGCGTATTCGCGAAGGTGACCCGCTGGAAATTTTCGTCGATCGCGACGGAGAGGTTATATTGAAAAAATATTCCCCGATCGGGGAACTGGGCGACTTCGCCAAAGAATACGCAGAATCGCTGAGCGAGAGCACCGGGCACATTACGATGATCTCGGACCGCGACAACATTATCGCCGTATCCGGGGCGTCGAAGAAGGAATACATGGACAAGCAGATCGGTCCGATCGTCGAGACGGCGATGGAAAACCGAAAGACGACGTCGGAGACGAATGCCGGCGAATACGAAATATGCAAAGATTTGACGGAGACGTACAGCTCCTTCGTCTGCTCGCCGATCGTGGCGGGGGGCGATCCGATCGGTTCGGTCATCTTGCTCAGCAAGCAGGACGGCACCAAGATGAGTCAGATGGAAGTGAAGATGGCGGAGACGGCGGCCGGCTTCTTAGCCAAGCAGATGGAGCAGTGAACCGATTCGCTTTCGGATCGATGGACGGGCGCGGCCGCGCGCCTACATAAGGGCTTCCGTAACCTCACGCATGCGGCGCGGGTTGCGGAAGCCTTTTCGTTATGCGTAGAATGAAGTATCAATCGGGAAAAAGGGAAGTGGATGGCGTGCTACGAAATACGGGACGCATTACCGTCGCGGGACTCGGACCGGGCGGCCCCGACGGCTTGACGCTCGGCGCATGGGACGCCGTGCGGACGGCGCCGCTGCTGTTGCTGCGGACGGACAAGCATCCGGTGACGGCCTGGATGCGAGAGCAGGGCGTCGCCTACGAAACCTACGACGCGCTCTACGAAGCGCACGGACAGTTCGGGGACGTGTACGAGGCCATCGTCGACGACCTGCTGCGACGCGCCGCGGCCGGGGCCGACCTCGTCTACGCGGTGCCGGGGCATCCGTCGGTCGCGGAGTCGACCGTGGCGCTCCTGCGGGAGCGCTGCCCCGCGGCCGGCGTCTCCTTGCGCATCGTCGGCGGCGAGAGCTTCCTCGACCGTGCGTTCGTCGCGCTCGGCTTCGATCCGGCGGACGGCTTCCAGCTGGCCGACGGGACGGCGTTCCGACCGGAGCGCTTGAATCCGTACAATCACATTCTGATTACGCAGGTGTATGACGGGTTCGTCGCTTCGGACGTGAAGCTGGGGCTGATGGAGCGGTATCCCGACGATTACGAGGTGACGGTCGGGCATGCGCTCGGCGTCGCCGGCGAGGAACGGATCGAACACGTGCCGTTGTATGAACTGGACCGGGTCGGCGGGTACGGCAATCTGTCGCTCGTGTACGTGCCGCCGACCGAGCGGGACGACGTCCATTACCGGACGTTCGAGCGGCTGCACGAGATTATCGCGAAGCTTCGCAGCCCCAAGGGCTGCCCGTGGGATCGAGAGCAGACGCACAAGTCGCTGCGCAAATACTTCATCGAAGAGACGTACGAGGCGCTCGAGACGATCGACAACGACGACATGGACGCGCTTCGGGACGAACTCGGCGACGTGCTGCTGCAAATCATGCTGCATGCGCAGATCGAAGAAGAGGCCGGCACGTTCGACATCTACGACGTCGTCGCGGGGTTGGCCGCGAAGATGGTGCGGCGCCATCCGCATGTGTTCGGCGACGTCCGGGTCGGCGGGGTCGACGACGTGCTCGCCACTTGGCAGGACGTGAAGGCGAAGGAGCGGGAAGCGGCAGGCGACGCGGCGCCCGCTTCGGTGCTGGACGGCATTCCGAGCGGGCTTCCGTCGCTCATGCGGGCGGTCGCCGTGCAGAAGAAGGCGGCGAAGGTCGGCTTCGACTGGAGCGAGCCTGCTTCGATCGCCGACAAGATCGAGGAAGAGCTGCGCGAGTTCCAGGAGGCGTTGGCCGGCGCCGGCGACGACCGGGCGGAACGGCTGCTCGAAGAGATGGGCGATCTCCTGTTCGCGGTCGTCAATCTGGCCCGTTACCTGAAAATCGATCCGGAAGAAGCGTTATCCGCGACGAACCGAAAATTTACCAAAAGATTTCAGTATATCGAGGAACGACTACGTTTAAGCGGGAAATCCTTTGACCAAACTGATATCAATGAGATGGAAAGCTACTGGCAGGATGCCAAAAGGAGCTGAAATGCCTTCTTACGCGTGAATATTTTGCGAAAATGATGAAATGTTCGGTCGCAAAGCAGGATTTTCCCGGCATCCGAGAGAATACATAACTTGTGTTTCGCTATATTTTACCGTTGGATTGATTAGGAGGAATCGTAAGCATGAACAAGCAAGATTTGATCAACAGCATTTCCGAGAAGAGCGGCCTGACGAAGAAAGACGTCGAGTCCGTATTGAACAGCTTCCTTGGCGAAGTAACCGACGCGTTGTCCTCCGGGGACAAGGTACAGTTGATCGGCTTCGGCACGTTCGAGACGCGCAAGCGTTCCGCGCGCGTAGGCCGCAACCCGCAAACCGGCGCGACGCTCGAAATCGCCGAGTCCAAGGTTCCTGCGTTCAAAGCGGGCAACAAGCTCAAAGAAGCAGTGAAGTAAGATGCGTCTCGACAAATTCCTGAAGGTCTCCCGGCTTATCAAGCGTCGCACCGTCGCGAAAGACGTGTCCGACCAAGGACGGGTCTGGATCAACGGGAAAGAAGCGAAGGCGAGCAGCACGGTTAAGCCCGGCGACGAGCTGACGGTGCGATTCGGCCAGAAGAGCGTCACCGTCCGCGTCGAGCGGATCGCCGAGACGACTCGCAAGGACGAAGCGGCCGAGATGTACACAGTCATTAAAGAGGAATCGAACGCGTCCGGCGAGAGCGTCGTCTAATTGTTCGCCGGTCGTACCGAAGCCGTTCCGAAGCGGGATGTTTTCCGCTTCGGAACGGCTTCTTTCCGTTCTGAAGCTTCGGTTCTAAAACCCGTCCCCCTCCCATATGGTAGAGGTATAAGGGAGGGGTACATGCCATGGTGGATCTTGGTGGTGGAAAGACCAAACGGCAAGAGGTTCGGTTGCTGAACCGCCGCTTGCTCGAAGTGACGGGCGTCCTGAATGTGGACAGCTTCGACAGCGAAGAATTTCTGCTCGAAACCGAACTCGGGTTCCTTAACGTAAAGGGACAAAATTTACATATCAAGAACTTGAACCTCGAGCAAGGACTGGTCACGATCGAAGGCACCGTCAACGCCTTCGCGTATTTGGACGGCGCGGGGCCGGACAAGTCGAAAGGCTTCCTCGGTAAACTGTTCAAGTGACGCTAAGCGCTCAATTTCTGACGATGGCCGCCATGATGCTCAGCGGGGCCGCGCTCGGGCTGCTGTTCGACGGCTACCGGGTGTTGTCGGGGGAGCTCCGGTTCCCGCGCTGGATCATCCCGCCGCTGGACATCCTGTATTGGGCCGTCGGGACGGTCGCCGTCTTCCGCGTCTTATTCCTCAGCAACGGGGGAGAGGTTCGGATCTATGTTTTTCTGGCGCTGCTGATCGGGGTCTCGTTTTATTTCGCGCTGCTCAGCGACGTCTTCGTCCAAGCGATCCGTTGGTCGATCGGCCGAATCAAGGCACTGATTCGTTTGCTTATCCGATTGGGCGACCTTCTCGTCGTGCGTCCCTTGATCGCGCTGTACCGCCTCGTCATTGTAATTTTGGGATTTTTGGCGGCCTTGTCTATTTTCCTCGGAAAACTTGTGTTACAATTGCTCTATCCTTTGTGGAAAATCGCGTTATGGATCGGACGCCCTCTCGGGCGGCGGATATCCCGCCTCGTCCGCGCGGAAGCGTGGCTGACGCCGAGCGTTCGATTCGTTGCCGACGTTCTTCGAAGGACGGGCTTATGGAGAAAGCGCAAGTAGGGGGAATCTAAGAACATGGCTAAGGGATCGGCGAAGCAAGCGGCGAAGCCGAAGAGCGAGCTCCGGAGGCGACGGTTGTATTTCACGATCGTCGGCGGAGTATCCTTGTGGGCGATCTTCGCGTTTTGGGACCAGACCGGGGCCATGAAGGAGAAGAAGGCGGAGATGGGCGTCTTGCTGCAGCGCCTGGAGGAAGTGCGGGCGGAGCACGATTCGTACCAATCGGAAGTCACCCGTCTTCAAGATCCTGAATATATTGAACAGAAGGTACGGAAGGATTTCGGGATGACGCGCCCCGGCGATAAGGTGTTCGGCTCCCCGGCGGAAGAGTGACGGATTGCCGAAATCCAGCGTATTCTGTATAATGCAGCTAATTCCATTCATGCATTCACCAAGGGAGGAACAGGTTCTTTTATGTCAACCATTGAAGTTGGCGCGAAGCTAGAAGGCAAGGTTACGGGAATTACCCACTTCGGCGCTTTCGTCGAATTGCCCGGCGGCGTTACCGGTCTTGTTCACATTTCGGAGATCGCCGACAGCTACGTCAAGGACGTCAAGGATCACCTCAAGCTGGAAGACGTGGTGACGGTGAAGGTCATCAATGTGGATAAGGACGGGAAGATCGGGCTTTCGATCAAGAAGGCCGTCGATCGTCCGCCGGAAGCGCCGCGACCGAGCTTCGGCCGCGACGGCCCGCGCGAAGGCAGCGGCGGCTTCGGCGGCGGACGGCCCCCGCGCGAGGGCGGCGGCGGCTTCGGCGGACGCGGCGGCTTCGGCGGCGGACGCGGCGGCGATCGCCGCCAAGGCGGCGGCGGCTTCGGCGGCGGCAGACCGGCGAGTTTCGAAGACAAGATGTCCCGTTTCTTGAAGGATAGCGAAGAGCGCATGTCCTCCCTTAAGAAAAATACGGAAGGGAAACGCGGCGGACGCGGCGCGAAGCGCGTATAGCTTCGTCGACGTGAACCGACGCTTCCCGGATGGAAACCGTAAGGCATAACGCCTTGCGGTTTTTTTGTTGGCGGATAAATACGACTCGGCTGGGATACGGGAGGTGCTTCTCCGCGTGCCTTTCTAAGGTAATTCCTTCTGCTCAGGAAGAAGCGGGCCGCAACTAGGCGGCTCTAATGCAAAGCCGATCCAACGCCTCGCGCAAGGAGGTCGCTTGGGCGGCGGCGTTCCAACGGAAGCAGAACTCATTGAGGTAGCTCTGAAGGTACTTCGTACCGACGCCGTTGAACAGTCGGTTCATCCAACTGCGAGCCTCGAGAATGCAATCCCGCAGCGGACTACGGTGCATCCGATCGGAGTTGAGCCAATGCTTGACCGCGCACCGATCGACGTGTTCCTCGAGGATGCGTTCCTTCCCCTGTGCGGTCGGTTCCTTGAACCCGCGGACGAGGCGATCCCGAGGTACGAAGGAGAGCTTCAAAGCGGTCGCCTGGCCGCCTCCCCCGACGGAAGCCGAAACGGATACGACGCGTTCGCAACGATAGTGTCGGTGGGGGAGAAAGATGAAAATATATTTAGGCGCCAAGAAATGAAGCCCGGTATGTACGGTCCCTTGCAGCTTGAAGGCGTCTTCGACTTCGCCGATCGCTTGCCGGAATTTGCGCAGCATGAGCCACGCCGTCTTATGTTTCACGCCGATATGGGCGGCGAGCTGCTTTGCGTTGACGCCGTTCGTAGAGGCGAGGAGCTCGATGGCGGCGGCCCACTTGGCGAGCGGCGTGCGCGTCTTGGCCATGACGGTGCCGGCGGTCACGGACGTCTGACGGCCGCACAGGCGGCATTCATAGAGCGGCAGCTGCCGCGTCGAGATCGTATAATATGCCCCGTACCCGCAGCTCGGGCAGGAAAACCCGTTCGGCCACCGCCGCCGAAAGAAATACGCGACCTGTTCCGCTTGATCCATGAACGACGCCTCCTTTTCTCCATTATACCGAACATATGTTCCATTAACAACAGAAAAATTCCAAACCTCTTTACTGATCAGGAGGAATCACCTTGGAAAGGAGGCGGGTAGAGAAGCCGCTCCCGCTGCGGCCCTGATCAGGAGGAATCACCTTGGAAAGGAGGCGTAGGAGCGACACCTCCCGCCGCGTGCCTACCCGCTTTTTTAGAAATTATTCCTAATATTTTCCGCGTCATTGTGCGCCGGGGCTTCGTTGTGACGGCATGCCAAGGCATTCGACATCATTCTACGACACGGCCGCGGGCGAATCGCCCCGACGTGCGTCGACGGCTCCGGCGGGAGGGACCCGCAAACGCATTCGGGGCAAGGGAAACGCCGGAACGCCGAAGCTGTCGGAAAAAATATCGAGTCTACCAACGCATTGTGACAAACTTTTTAATAGAGTTATACCTATAATGAAACCACTCATTCATCCTGCGGGAGGAAACTACGGATTAGGGGTGGCTACGAAACATGGAAAAACGGAACGTGATGCAGCGGCTGGGGTGGGACATCGGGGGAGCGACGGGCAGGTGGAAGCAATCGGCGAAGCATCGGCTGCTGCACAATCGCGTCGTCCAGGCGGCGGTAGGCAAGCGGTGGGCGATCGTGCTGATGCTCGTCGCCTTCCTGCTCGGACGCGCGAACATTCTCGGCGAGCTGGCGCCGTTCGCCATCGCGTTCTTCGCGGCCATCTCGTATTTGCGGCGAGGCCTTATGCAGACGTCGGCGCTCGCCTTGATCGCGGGCAGCCTGCTGTCGCCGCATATCCAGGTCGGGTCGATCGCCGCGCAGATCGTCGTCTTCGCCTTGCTGCAGAAGGGGATGGCGCGGTACGAGAAGTCGGAGGTATCGCATGCGCCGGCGCTCGTCTTCCTATCGACCTTCACCGTGGGGCTGTTCGCCGACATCGTCGCGTCGAATATGACCTGGTACGCGGTTATGATGACGTCGGTCGAAGCGGGACTTAGCAGCGTACTGACGCTCATCTTCCTCCAAGCGCTGCCGGTGCTCACGTTGACTCGGAAAAACTATCAGCTGCGGCACGAAGAAATTATCTGCTTAATGATATTGTTGGCGTCGGTGCTGACCGGGACGGTGCAGTGGGAGATCGGCACCGTATCGCTGGAGCACTCGCTTTCGAGATATCTCATCTTGATTCTCGCGTTCGTCGGCGGGGCGCCGATCGGCGCGTCGGTCGGCGTCGTCACCGGCCTCATTCTCAGCTTGGCGAACTTTTCCGCGATTCAACAAATCAGTCTGCTGGCGTTCGCGGGGCTGCTGGCCGGCCTCTTGAAGGACGGAGGCAAGATGGCCGTCGGCTTCGGCATGCTGCTCGGCACGTCGATCCTCGCGATCTACGCCGGAGACGCGGCGCATGTGATGCAGTCCACGTACGAATCGGTGGCCGCCGTGGCTCTGTTCCTGCTGACGCCGAAGGGCATGATCCGCACGATCGCCAAGTACGTGCCCGGCACGCAGGAGCATGCGAAGTCGCAGCAGGATTATATTCGCCGCGTACGGGACATTACGGCGAATCGGGTGAATCAATTTTCCGACGTGTTCAAGCAATTGTCGAAGAGCTTCGGCCAATTGACGGAGCAAAATCAGCTCCTTCAGCACGAAGCGGAGATGGGCCATTTCGTGAACGCGGTGACGCAAGAGGCGTGCGCGACCTGCTTTAAGCGAAACTCCTGCTGGGAGGGAGGATTCTATAAGACTTACAAATATATGACGGATATGATGACGGAGGTGGAGGCGAACCCGGAATTCGACAAGGACCATATTCGCGCGGAATGGAGGCAGACGTGCCATAAGACGGAACGCGTATTGACGATTCTGCAGAAGCAATACGAGAAATATCGGTACGACCGGCATTGGACGAAGCAAATTCAAGACAGCCGCAAGCTCGTATCCGAGCAGCTGTTCGGCGTCTCGCAGGTCATGGACGACCTGGTAAAGGAAATCCGGCGCGAAGGACAAGGCTTGTTCTTGCAAGAAGAGCAGATTACGCAGGTGCTCGAGGAGATGGGGCTGCAGGTGCAGCGGCTCGACATTATTTCGCTCGACGAAGGCAATGTGGAAATCGAAGTGGTGCACGGCTTCAAGCGCGGATTCGACGAATGTCGGAAAATGATCGCGCCCCTCCTCTCCGACGTGCTCGGCGAGACGATCGCGGTGAAGCAGGAGCGCTGGGACGAACCGAGCGAGGGGCTCGCCACGGTACGATTCTCTTCCGCGAAGGAGTATGAGGTGGAGACGGGCATCGCCTGCGCGGCGAAGGGCGGCGAATGGCTGTCCGGCGACAGCTTCTCGACCGTGGAGCTCGGCAACGGCAAGTTCGCGCTCGCCATTAGCGACGGCATGGGCAACGGCGAACGGGCCCGCGTGGAGAGCAGCGCCGCGCTGTCGATTTTGCAGCAGCTGCTGCAATCCGGCATGGACGAGCAGCTCGCGATCAAGTCGGTTAACTCGGTACTGATGCTGCGCTCATCCGATGAAATTTACGCGACGGTGGACTTGGCCATTATCGATTTATATAGCGCGAAGACGACGTTCATGAAGATCGGCTCGACGCCGAGCTTCATCAAACGGGGCGACGAGGTGCTGCCGATTACGGCGAGCAATCTGCCGCTCGGCATCTTGAAAGATATCGACGTCGACTTGGTCGTGCATCAGCTGCTGCCGGGCGATCTGCTCGTCATGATGACGGACGGCGTCTACGACGCGCCGGGCCATGCGGCGAACAAGGAGCTCTGGATGAAGCGCATCCTATCCGAGATGGAATCCGACGCGCCGCAGGACATCGCGGACAAGCTGCTCGACACGGTCATCCGCCACCACGACGGGGAAGTCGTGGACGATATGACGGTCATCGTCGCGAAGATCGACAAATTCGCGCCGGAGTGGGCGACGTTCCGTTGGCGCGGGCAGGGCGCTCCTATCGAACGGCCGAGAACGGTGAGCTAGGCGGCATTTTCTAGTAAAATAGGTCTATATCGCTCCCCTTATGGCAATGCTAGGACTAGTAGAAATTTACCGCTAGTCGCTAGATTCAGCCGGAAGGGGAGCGTTTCGTTTTGAAGCAAATCATCGTGATTACCGACGGGAATTCGAATGAGGGGATCAGTCCGATTACCGCGGCGGCGGAGGCGTACGCAAGGGGCGTCGTCGTCAACGTGATCGGCGTCGTCGACCGGGAAGCGGCGGGCATGCGCGGGGAACGGGAAATCGAGGCCGTCGCCAAAGCGGGCGGAGGCTTACATAGAATCGTATCGCCGACGAAGCTGGCGTATACGATGCAGATGATGACGCGGCATACGGTCGTGGCGACGATCCAACAGGTCGTCAACGAAGAGCTGCGTTCGATTTTCAAGAACGAGACGGCGTCGCTGGAGACGCTCCCGCCGGAGAAGCGAGCGGAGGTCGTCCGATCGGTGGACGAATGGACGGAGACGGCGCCGCTGCAGGTCGCGCTGCTGATCGACGCGAGCGCGAGCATGAAGCATAAATTCGATGCAGTGCGAGAAGCGGCCTACGACTTGATGCTCAGTATGCAGGCGCGAGCGGGCAAAAGCGAACTCGCCGTGTTACATTTCCCTGGAAATAACGCGAATGCTGTCGAAATCGACGTCGGGTGGACGTGCGAGCTTGCAAAACTAGAAAAGATTCTATATAAATTAAACGTAAAAGGGACGACACCCACCGGGCCCGCGATCTTGGACGCGCTAGCCTTGTTCGGCGGCGTCGGGCGGCCTTCGCCGCGCCGCGCCGCGGACGCCGCTTGGGGGGATTACGTTGTCTGACGCGACTTCCGGAACGATTCGGCTCCGCGCGGGAGACCGCGTGGCGTCGAAATGGAGCGGACAATCGATTCTCGTGGAGCGGTTTCTCGGGGAAGGTGCCAACGGGAGCGTCTATTTGGCGCGTCTCCCGGACGGCCCTTCCCATTGCGCTTTGAAAATCGGAAACGACGTTTATGCACTGCAATCGGAGATCAACGCCCTGAAATCGGTCGGCGGCGACGCTCCGCGGCTGCTGCTGGCGGACGACGGCACGTGCCGGGGAGTCTCGTTCCCGTTCTACGTCATGTCGTTCGTGCCCGGGAAGCCGCTCGGCGAGACAACGTTCGGCGCGGACGCCGGCGCGTTGACAACGTTCGGCGCCGACCTGCTCGGGCAGCTTCGCGAGCTGCATGCCGCAGGCTGGGCGTTCGGCGACGTGAAGCCCGATAACGTGATGATCGGCCGCCAGGGCGAGGTGCGTCTCGTCGATTACGGCGGGGCGACGCGGTTCGGATCGTCGGTGAAGCAGTTCACGGAGCTATACGATCGAGGATACTGGAAGCTCGGGGGACGAAGGGCGGAGGCGGCGTACGATTTGTTCGCGTTCGCCGTCGTCATGCTCGAGGCGGCGGGGCTCGGGCGCCGCGTGCGCGCGATCGCGGGGACGAGCCGCCGGGACAAGGCGAAGGAGCTCGTCGCGCTCGTCGACGAAAGCCCGCTGCTCGCCGCGGAGGCGAACGTGCTGAAGCGGCTGCTGCGCGGAGAGTGCGGCGACACCGAGCAGGCGCTCGGCGCTTGGGCCGCCGCCGCCGCGAAGCCGCCGCCGCGGCACGCGCCGGCGGCCGGAGAACGATGGCCGGCGTATTGGTTCGCCGGAGCGGCGGCCGCGTTCGCGGGGGCCGTCTGGTGGATGAGCGGCAACGGGCTGTCATAATTTTCGAAAGCGGGGCGGTAGGGCGAATGCTGACGGACGGGTTGACGCGGCGGGTGGAGCGGACGATTCGGGAGCGCTCCTTGTTCGCGCATGGCGAGCGGATCGTCGTCGGCGTGTCCGGCGGCGCGGATTCCGTCGCGCTCCTGCACGTGTTGTGCGCGCTGCGCGAGCGGTACGACTATCGCGTCGCGGCCGCGCACGTCAATCATGGCTTGCGCGGCGACGAATCCGACGCGGAGGAGGCATACGTTCGGGCGCTGTGCGAACGGCTCGGGACGCCGTGCTTCGCGACGCGCGTGGATGTTTCCGGCGCGCTGGCGGCGCACGGCAACAACTTGCAGTCGGCCGCCCGGGCGCTGCGGTTCGAAGCGTTCCGCGCCGCGACCGAAGCCTGGGAGGCGGGGGCGACAGCGCTCGGGCATCACGCGGACGATCAGGCGGA
This sequence comes from Paenibacillus antri, assembly GCF_005765165.1. Lineage (NCBI taxonomy): Bacteria > Bacillati > Bacillota > Bacilli > Caryophanales > Paenibacillaceae > Paenibacillus > Paenibacillus antri. The sequence goes on from NZ_VCIW01000032.1 coordinate 38,255, forward strand.
GACGGTGCTGATGCGACTGCTTCGCGGCGCGGGGGCCGGCGGCCTCGGCGGCATTCGGTTCGTCGCCGAGGTGAACGGGTTGAAACTTGTAAGGCCGCTCCTCCGTAATAAGAAGACCGAGCTTGAAGCGTACTGCGAACGACACGGTCTGGCGCCTCGATTCGATTCGAGCAACGCGAAGCGGACGTACTTCCGCAACGCGATTCGGTTAGATTTGCTTCCTTATATAATGAAGCTTCGCCCCGGCGCGGCGGATTCGCTTCGGCGGGCGGCCGAGCTGAGCGCCGACGAAGACGAGCTGCTCGACGCGCTCGCTTCGGAGCGGGTTCGCGAGGCGACGAAGCGGGAAGGGGGCGCGATCCGGGCCGAGCGAACGGCGTTCCTGGAAGCGCATATCGCTTTACAAAGACGAATGATTAAAATAATATTAAATAGTCTCAAATTGGATGAAAACGCCATCGATTTCGCCAAAGTGGAACGGATTCGCGAGGCGATCGCCGCAGACCTGCCCACGACGTCGGAAATCCGGACGAGCGCCGACACGGCGTTCCGAAGGTCGTACGATGCGTTAGAGTGGGGACCTTATCGGCGCGAGACCCCGAAGCCGTACCGATGCTCGTTCGATCCCGCCGGCGCCGAAGCCGGCGAAGTGGAGCTCCCCGCCGTCGGAGGATGGATCGAATGGCGGAACGAGGCGGTCGATCGGTTCCGTCCGCCGGAAGCGGCGGATGCCTTCGAGGTTTGGTTCGACGCGGATCGCGCGCCGACGCCTTGGACGGTCCGGACGCGAGCGCCCGGAGATCGAATGGACGTATTCGGTTTAAACGGGAGCAAATCGGTAAAAGATATTTTCGTCGACGGGAAGCTTCCGAAGGATCAGCGAGAAGTCTGGCCCGTCGTGACGGACGCGGACGGGACGCTGCTGTGGGTGCCGGGCTTCCGGCGGGCCGCGGCCGCGCCGGTTGACGACCGCACGAAACGGGTCGTCGCGATGAGGCTGCGGTTCGAGGGGAACTTTTTCGACTGACGAGGGTTATGGTTTTTTTCGCACTTACATACGATATTTATACTACCATGGTCAACGCCGACGGGAGGACGAACGTGCGCAACGACATTCAAGAAGTGTTATTCACGGAGCAAGAAATTCAAGAGAAGGTGGCCGAGCTGGGCCGTCAGATCACCGCGGACTACGCGGGGAAAAATCTTCTCATCCTATGCGTTCTGAAGGGCGCGTTCATCTTCGTTTCCGACTTGGTCAAGAAGATCGACCTAAAGCTCGACATCGACTTCATGGCCGTCTCCTCGTACGGGAACGCGACGAAATCGTCGGGCGTCGTGAAGATCGTCAAGGATCTGGACGCTCCGGTGGAAGGCCGGGACATCTTGATCGTAGAGGACATCATCGACAGCGGGTTGACGTTGTCTTATTTGATCGACGTTCTGGAGCGCCGCAACGCGCATTCGGTCAAGGTCGTGACGATGTTCGACAAGCCGCATCGCCGTACCGTCGGCCTGGAGGCCGATTATAAGGGATTCTTGATTCCGGACGCGTTCATCGTCGGATACGGCTTGGACTACGCGGAGAAGTACCGGAACCTGCCGTTCGTCGGCGTGCTGAAGCCCGAGGTATACTCCGGACATGCGTAAAGTCCGGGCGCGCGCGACCCGCGCGAGGGCCGAGCTTTGTTGTGATGCGGGTTTCCGCTATGATACAATATACTCACGCCTGAGAGGAGGTAGGGAATGAACAAGATCGTCCGGAACACCGGATTTTATCTGATTATTTTCTTAGTCACCGTCGGAATCGTGCACTTCATCAGCAACCAGAACAACCAAGAAGACTCGCTGAACTTCAGCGAATTCCGACAAGCGCTCGATGCGGGCGAAATCGCAGAGGTCACCGTTCGGTGGGACGGATATTCCTACTTAATTAGAGGGAAATACGAGGGGGCCGCGCCGGAGGATCCGTCATTCGTGACGAGAGCGCCTCTAGACGGCGATTTGTTCGAGATGTTGAAGACCAGCGGGGTTGTAGAAACCTACGAACGCCAAGAGGGCGAACCGCTGTGGATCGCGTTTTTAACGGGCATCGTGCCGTTCATCCTCATCTTCGTACTGTTTTTCTTCCTGATGAATCAAGCGCAGGGCGGCGGCGGCAAGGTGATGAATTTCGGCAAGAGCCGCGCTCGTCTATATAACGAAGAGAAGAAGAAGGTGACGTTCGAGGACGTCGCCGGAGCGGACGAGGAGAAGCAGGAGCTCGTCGAAGTGGTCGAGTTCTTGAAGGATCCCCGCAAGTTTTCCGCGGTAGGCGCCCGGATTCCGAAGGGCGTGCTGCTCAACGGTCCTCCGGGTACCGGTAAGACGCTCCTTGCGCGCGCGGTAGCGGGCGAAGCGGGCGTGCCGTTCTTCAGCATCTCCGGCTCCGACTTCGTCGAGATGTTCGTCGGCGTCGGCGCGTCCCGCGTGCGGGACCTGTTCGAGAACGCGAAGAAGAACGCGCCTTGCATCATCTTCATCGACGAGATCGACGCGGTCGGACGCCAGCGCGGCGCCGGACTCGGCGGCGGTCACGACGAACGCGAACAGACGCTGAACCAATTGCTCGTCGAGATGGACGGCTTCGGCGTGAACGAAGGCATTATCATTATCGCCGCGACGAACCGTCCGGACATTCTGGACCCGGCGCTTCTCCGCCCGGGCCGCTTCGACCGTCAAATTACGGTCGACCGTCCGGACGTCAAGGGCCGCGAAGCGGTGCTGAAGGTTCACGCGCGGAACAAGCCGCTGGCGAAGGACGTCAAGCTCGAGTCCATCGCGAAGTATACGACCGGCTTCACCGGCGCGGATCTCGAGAACTTGCTGAACGAAGCGGCGCTCATCGCCGCTCGTCGGAACAAGAAGGACATCGGCATGGCGGAGATCGAGGAAGCGATCGATCGCGTCATCGTCGGGACGCAGAAGAAGAGCCGCGTCATCTCCGAACGGGAGAAGAAGATCGTCGCGTATCACGAGGCCGGCCACACGATCATCGGCTATCACCTCGAGAACGCCGATATGGTGCATAAGGTTACGATCATTCCTCGCGGTCGCGCAGGCGGATATCTTATGATGCTGCCGAAGGAAGACCGGTATATGATGACGAAGAACGAGCTGCTCGATAAGGTTACGGGGCTGCTCGGGGGCCGCATCTCCGAGGAGCTGTACATCGGAGAAGTCGGTACGGGCGCATCGAACGACTTCCAGCGCGCGACGGCGATCATCCGCTCGATGATTACCGAATACGGCATGAGTAAGCTCGGTCCGATGCAGTTCGGCACGACGCAAGGTCAAGTGTTCCTCGGCCGCGACATTGGGCACGAGCAGAATTACTCCGATCAGATCGCGTACGAGATCGACCAAGAGATGCAGCGTATGATCAATGAGTGCTACGAGAAGGGCCGCGACATCTTGAAGAAGCACGAGCGCGAAGTGCACCTCATCGCGCAGACGCTGCTCGAGAAGGAGACGCTCGACCTCGAGCAGATCGAAGCGCTCATCCAGAAGGGGTCGCTCGAATCGCTCGAATCGGGCGAAGGCGCCGCCGAAGCGCCGGCCTCGAAGGACGACATTCGGATCAACATCGGCACGCAGGAAGGCGCCGAAGCGAAGAAGTCGCCGACGGACGGAGAGAACGAAGAGAAGTAAATGTTGGAGGCGCCGCAGGCCAGTAGCGGCGTCTTTTTTGCGTCGTTCCGGGCTTTTTCCGTAATTGACACCTCCTGAAAGATTCTGTATTCTTCATATAATCGTACTTTTTTTCACAAACTACTCATATATGTGCACGGGGACCGGACCGCGGCTTCGCGGGATGGATTCGAACCAGGCGGAGAAGGAGTGGGTCGAATGGGCGCGCCTACCATGGAGGCTTTAGCGCTGGAGCGCAAACAAGAGCAAAACCGCGAGCTTCGCGAGCGGCTAGCGCAATTAAAGAAAGAACGGAATGCCATCATTCTCGCTCATTATTATCAGCGCGACGAAATTCAAGAGGTCGCCGATTTCCGCGGCGATTCGTTCCTGCTCGCTCAGAAGGCGGCGGAGACGGACGCGGACACGATCGTGTTCTGCGGCGTTCACTTCATGGGCGAGAGCGCCAAGATTCTCGCGCCGAACAAGACCGTGATCATTCCGGACGAACGGGCGGGCTGCCCGATGGCGGACATGGTGAACGTGGAAGGGCTCCGGGAGCTGAAGCGCAAGCACCCGAACGCGAAGGTCGTTACGTATATTAACTCCTCCGCGGAAATCAAGGCCGAAACCGATATCGTCTGCACGTCCGCGAACGCGGTGAAGGTCATTCAATCGGTCGACTCGGACGAGATCATCTGGGTGCCGGATAAGAACCTCGGCGATTACGTGTCCAAGTTTACCGATAAGAAGATGATCATCTGGGAAGGGTATTGCAACACGCACGACATGTTGACGGTCAAGGACGTCGTCGAGATGCGGCAGCAATACCCGAACGCCTTGTTCGTCGTCCATCCGGAATGCCGTCCGGAGGTCGTCAAGCTGGCGGACTTCGTCGGCAGCACGACGGCGATCATCGACTACTGCAAGAAGTCGGACCACCAAGAGTTCATCGTCGGCACGGAGGACGGGACGGGATATCAGCTTCGTAAGGACAGCCCGAACAAGACGTTCCATTTCGCCTCGAAATATTTGGTGTGCCCGAACATGAAGGTCAACAACTTGAAGAAGCTCGTACGCTGTCTGGAGACGATGCAGCCGGAAATTCACGTGCCGGAAGACGTCGCCGAGCGGGCGAGACTATCGCTCGAACGCATGCTGCAAGTGAAGTAACATGCCGCGTACCGGGCGGACGGGACCGGTTGCCCTCCGCCCGGCAGCGTAGGAAGGCAGGAGTACCTCATGATTCCTAGAACGCTAATCGATATAGATATCGCGGCCTTGCCCCGAGTCGAGACGGACGTCATCGTCATCGGCTCGGGGATTGCCGGTTTATACACCGCTTTGAAAGCGGCGGACGCGGGGCAGCGCGTCATGATGATCGCGAAGAAATCGCTGCTCGAGAGCAATACGCGGTACGCGCAGGGCGGCATTGCGGCCGTCATTTCGGACGAGGATTCGCCCCTGTACCATCGACAGGATACGCTCATCGCCGGCGCAGGTCTCTGCACGGCGACCGCGGTCGACGTGCTCGTGCACGAAGGGCCGGACGGCGTGCAGGAGTTGATCCGATTCGGTACGCAGTTCGACCGCGAGGACGGCGGAGAATATGCGCTGACGATGGAGGGCGCGCACAGCCAGCGCCGCATTCTGCACGCGCAGGGCGACGCGACGGGCGCGGAGATCGTCCGCGCGCTCGCGGCCGAGACGCGGCGGAACGAGCGGATCGAGGTGTGGGACGACCACTTCTGTCTGGATCTGGTCACGGATCAGGGCGAATGCTGCGGCGTCGTCGTCGAGCGCCCGTTCGGCGGCGAGCGGGTGTTCGTTATGGCTAAGGCGACGGTGCTGTGCACCGGAGGGGCCGGGCAGCTGTATCGTTACACGACGAATCCGGAGATCGCCACCGGCGACGGCATCGCCATGGCGTTCCGCGCCGGCGCGTACGTGCAGGACGTCGAGTTCGTGCAGTTTCACCCGACCGCGTTGACGTATCCGGGAGCGCCTCGGTTTCTGATTTCCGAAGCGGTTCGGGGCGAGGGAGCCGTGCTGCGAAACATCCGCGGCGAGCGGTTCATGGAGCGCTATCACCCGCAGCTCGAGCTTGCCCCGCGGGACGTCGTCGCCAGGGCGATCGTCAGCGAGATCGACAAGACGAAGTCGACGTTCGTGTATCTGGATTTGACGCACGAATCGCAGGACGTCGTGAAGGCTCGTTTTCCGACGATTTACGAGTTCTGTCTGCGGTACGGGTTGGATCTGTCGAGCGACTGGATCCCCGTAGCGCCCGCGGCGCATTACATGATGGGCGGCGTGAAGACGGATCTTCATGGCGAGACGAGCGTCCGCCGGCTGTTCGCCTGCGGGGAGGTGTCCTCGACGGGCGTCCACGGGGCGAACCGTCTCGCGAGCAACTCGCTGTCGGAGGCGATCGTGTTCGGGCGACGCATCGTCGAGCGCATCCGCGCGCTGCCGCCGTTAGAACGCGATCCGGAGTTCCATGTCGTGCTCGGTCGGACGGAAGCGTCCACGCAGCCGGTCGTGGAGCGGCGGCTGAAGCTGCAGAAGTTGATGCTGCGGTACGCCGGTCTCGTCCGGAACGAGAAAGGATTGAAGAAAGGGCTGGAGGAGCTGCGCAAGCAATCGTCGTTGTTCATGACGAAGCTGTCCGGCCGCGAGCAATTCGAATACGCCAACTTATTGACGTTGGCGCTGTTGACGGTGCTGGCCGCCCTGCGGCGGGAGGAAAGCCGCGGCGCGCATTATCGGGAGGATTTCCCCGAACGGGACGATATCGTCTGGAAGAAGCATATCGTACACCATCGGGATTTCGGAGTAGCGGAGGAGAGTTTGCAGCATGGCGGTTGATTCGATGACGCTTGATTTGTCGATCGTTCGGGACCAAATCCAAGGGTGGTTGCGCGAGGACGTCGGTCCGGGGGACGTGACGAGCCGGTCGATCTTGCCGGAAGACCATCGAAGCAAGGCGGTCATCCATGCCAAGGAAGCCGGCGTCGTCGCGGGCTTGCCCGTGGCGGAAGCGGTATTCGCCGAAGTGGATCCGGCGCTCCGCGTCACGCGGATCGCGACGGAAGGCGCGCCGATCGCGGTCGGCGACGTCCTGCTCGAGCTGGAGGGGAGCACGCTTTCGATTTTGACGGGCGAGCGGCTGGCGCTGAACCTGCTGCAGCGGATGTCCGGCATCGCGACGACGACCCGCGCGTACGCGGCCGCGGTCGAAGGCGTGACGCCGGCGCCGCGCATCGTCGATACGCGGAAGACGACGCCGGGCTTGCGGCTGCTCGAGAAGTATGCGGTGCGCGTCGGCGGCGGGTATAACCACCGGTTCGGCCTGTTCGACGCCGTTCTATTGAAGGATAATCACATCAAGGCCGCAGGCGGCGTGAAAGAAGCGGTCGCGCGCTCTCGGGCGGCCGTCCCGCATACGATGCGGGTCGAGGTCGAGGTGGAGACGATGGACCAGGTGGAGGAAGCCATCGAGTCGGGCGCGGACATTATTATGCTCGATAATATGGCTCCGGCGTCGATGGCGGAAGCGGTGTCGCGCATTCGCCGCGCCTCCCCGCGCACGGTCGTCGAGGCGTCGGGCGGCGTAAACCTGACGACCGTACGAACGATCGCGGAAACCGGCGTAGACGTCATCTCCGTCGGCGGCCTGACCCACTCGGCGAAATCGCTGGACATCTCGCTCGACTTGGGCGGGAAGAAAGGCGCCCGCGCATGATTCTCGTCGTCGACGTAGGCAATACGAATATCGTTCTGGGCTTGTATGAGCGCGAGACCTTGCGGTTCCATTGGCGCGTGGCGACCAACCGGTCGTCCACCGCCGACGAATACGGCATTCTCATCTGCAGCCTGTTCCAACATGCCGGGGTTCGCGTGGACGATGTGGAGGGCGTCATGATTTCCTCCGTCGTTCCGCCGGTGAACGCCATGCTGGATCACATGTGCCGCAAATACGTGCGGCGCGCGCCGGCGTTCGTCGGTCCCGGCATTAAGACGGGCCTTAACATTCGGTACGAAAATCCGAGGGAAGTGGGCGCGGACCGCATCGTGAACGCCGTCGCAGGCATTCACAAGTACGGGAGCCCCTTGATCGTCGTCGATTTTGGAACGGCGACCACCTTTTGTTATATTGATGAAAAGGGCGATTACATCGGCGGCGCCATCGCGCCCGGCATCGGCATCTCGACCGAGGCGCTGTACCAGCGCGCGGCCAAGCTGCCGCGGATCGAGCTGGCGAGGCCGCGCAGCACGGTCGGCCGCACGACGGTGGCTTCGATGCAATCCGGCATCATCTTTGGCTTCGCGGGTCAGGTCGACGGCATCGTGGAACGCATCCGCGAGGAGTTCGGAACGCGCCCGCGCGTCGTCGCCACCGGAGGACTTGCGGAGATGATCGCCGGGGAGTCGAAGACGATCGATACGATCGACCCGTTATTAACGTTGGAAGGCTTGCGTTTGATTTACGAACGCAATCGCGTCAAGTGAGGCGCAAGACGCGCTCGAGGGCGGAAGGAGAGAAACGAGCTTGAACGATTATTTAGTACGGGCGACCGGACTGCAGGGGAAGGTTCGCCTGTTCGCCGCGCGAACGACTGACGTCGTGGAAGAAATGCGAAGACGGCATGACTTGTTCCCGACGGCCGCGGCCGCGGTAGGTCGGACGGCGACGGCGGCCGCGATGATGGGCGCGATGCTGAAAGGCGAAGAGAAGGTGACGATTCAGGTGAAGGGCAACGGCCCGATCGGCCAGATCGTCGCCGACGCGAACGCGAAGGGCGAAGTGCGCGCATACGCGGACAACCCGCATACGCATCTGCCGAGCAACAGCTTAGGAAAGCTGGACGTCGCCGGCGCCGTCGGCACGGAAGGGTTCATCTACGTCATTAAGGATTTAGGGCTTCGCGAGCCGTACCGCGGCAGCATTCCGATCGTCTCGGGCGAGCTCGCGGAGGACTTCACGTATTATTTCGCCAAGTCGGAGCAGACGCCTTCCGCCGTATCGCTCGGGGTGCTCGTCGATACCGATTACTCCATCAAGACGGCCGGCGGACTTATTCTTCAGCTGCTGCCGGGGCTGGAAGAGGACGAGATCGCCGAGCTCGAGAAGCGGCTCGCGGCCATCCCGCCCGTCACCTCGATGCTGGAGCGGGGACTGACGCCGGAGGATATGATGCGCGAACTCGTGGACGACATCTCCGCCGTGGAGCGACTGGAGCTGCGGTTCCAATGCTTCTGCTCGCGCGAACGCGTGGAGAACACGCTGGTGTCGCTCGGCAAGGAGGAGCTGGACGCCATTATCGAGGGGGAAGGCAGCGCCGAGGTGGTATGCCACTTCTGCAACGAAAAATACGGCTTCGATCGGACGGAGCTGACGACGCTGCGGGAGCGGCTGGACGCAAAATAGAATCGGTGGGAGAGCGATGTCGAGAGAAAAATGGCTTTGGGGACTTTGCGGCGTATTAGCCGCGCTCTCGGCCGCGCTGGCGGTGCTGCTCGCGGTATCGGGTCCGTCCGGAGGCGAAGCCGCGCCGCCGCCACCGGCCGAAGGCGTCCAGCCGGATGGACAAGGCTCGGGAACGTCGGGAGCGGGCGACGGGTCGGAGAAGCGCAAGATCGCGCAAGCCGGCTCGGTCACGTTGTACGAGGACGAATTTCTGGAGAAGCTTCGGAACGCCTTCGGAGCCGAATTCGTGCGGCATTGGTTGAAAGAAACCGTCGTCCGTCTGGAGGCGCAGTCCTTAGGCATTAGCGTAACCCGAGGGGACATCGACGACGAGCTGAACCGAATGCAAATCGGGTACGAGAGCGAAGCGGAATTTTATCGCGTCATGAGAGAACAGCTCGGGATGTCCGAGCAGGCGCTGCGGGACGATGCGTTGTATAGACTTATGCTGGAAGGGGTCGCGACGGCCCGCATCCAAGTGACCGAAGCGGACGTGGAGGCGTATATCGAGGACAATCCGGAAGAATTCGCTCCGATGCACGACATTCGGTACGCGTTGATCGTCGTCGACAGCAAGGAACGCGCGAATCTCGTGCTGCAGCAGCTAGGGGAAGGGGTCGCGTTCGATCTGCTGGCGAAGGACGTCTCGCTCGACGAGACGACGGCGGCCGCGGGGGGCGATTCGGGTTGGGTGTCCGCGGACGACCCGTTCATCCCGCTGGAGGCGGCCGAAGCGCTCGGCGAGATGAGCGTCGGCGACGTCAGCCCGCCCCTGCGGCTGGACGACGACCGTTGGATGATCGTCACGCTGCTCGGCCGCCGGACGATCGATCCGTTGGACGATTCGAACGTGCGGGAAGAGCTGAAGCGCGAGCTCGCATTGGCGCAAGCGCCGTCGTTATTCGATGTCGAAGCGATGCTGCTCGAGAAGTACAATGCAGTTGACTTTCTCGATGGCGATTGATAAGATGGAAACAAAACCGACCTAATTACTCGGGATTATCCTTCTCACCGTAAGTCGGGCGGGTCGGATCTAAGGAGGATTCATACCATTATGGCCAAATTAGTCCAGAACATCACGCAACTCATCGGAGACACGCCTCTCGTTAAGCTGAACCGAGTCGTGCCGGAAGACAGCGCTGAAATTTACGTAAAACTCGAGTACCAGAACCCGGGCGCGAGCGTGAAGGATCGGATCGCGATCAACATGATCGAAGCGGCCGAGCGCGAAGGGCGCATCAAGCCGGGCGACACGATCGTCGAGCCGACGAGCGGCAACACGGGCATCGGTCTTGCGATGGTCGCCGCCGCGAAAGGCTACAAGGCGATCCTCGTTATGCCGGAGACGATGAGCATCGAGCGCCGCAACCTGCTTCGCGCATATGGCGCGCAGCTCGTTCTGACGCCGGGGCCGGAAGGCATGAAGGGCGCGATCAAGCGCGCGGAAGAGCTTCAAGCGGAGAACGGCTACTTCATGCCGCAGCAATTCAACAACATCAACAACGTGGAAATCCACCGTCGCACGACGGGGCCGGAAATCGTCGAAGCGATCAAGTCGCACGACGGCCAATTGGACGCGTTCGTCGCGGGGATCGGTACGGGCGGCACGATTACGGGCGCGGGCGAAGTGCTTCGCGAGAACTTCCCGGGCATCCAGATCGTGGCGGTCGAGCCGGCGGCTTCGCCGGTATTGTCCGGCGGCAAGCCGGGTCCGCATAAGATTCAAGGCATCGGCGCGGGCTTCGTTCCGTCGATCTTGAACACGGAAGTCTATAACGAAATCATCGCAGTGGAAAACGACGACGCCTTCGCGACCTCCCGTCGCGTAGCGAAAGAGGAAGGCATCCTCGGCGGCATCTCGTCCGGCGCGGCGATCTTCGCGGCGCTGCAAGTGGCGAAGAAGCTCGGCAAAGGCAAGCGCGTCGTCGCGATCGTGCCGAGCAACGGCGAGCGTTACCTCAGCACGCCGCTGTACAACTTCGAAGAAAACCAATAATCGTTCGTGTAACGGATGGAAGCACCGCCGAGACCTTAGGGTCCGGCGGTGTTTTTTTGTGTTTACTGGTAAGTAGGAGGTGTCAGTTTTTTCGTATCGTCGATTTTTATCTAATTTAGAAATTTATCTACGATGGCAAAAAAGAGGAGGTCTTCCCCCTTGGACAAACGAAGCATCGTTCGATTCCATCAGGCGTTAGGCGACGACGTTCGTCTCGAAATCCTCAGTCTTCTGCGCAAAGAGGCGCGTACCGGGTCGGAGTTGGCGCGAATTCAGGGGCTGTCCCATGCGACGATATCGTATCATCTGGATCTACTGGGAGAGGCTAAATTATTACATTACCAACGTTGGGGGAGGGCAGTATCTTATCGGTTGGCGTCCGCCGTTCTGGAGTCGAAAGGAGGGGAGTCGGTTCGATGGTTGGCGGAGGGGGAGGTCTTTTCTGCAGAACATTTATTTACGGGAGAGGGGCGACTGCAACGTTGGCCTATGAAACGATCGGAGCAATACGAGACGTTGAAGAAGATCGTCGGTCGATTGGATGCGGATACGTTCTATCCGAGCGAAGCGATGAGCGCCTTCATGCGGGACGTCTTCGAGGAGGACCCTTGGACGTTGATCTGAGCCGGAATGGAGCATTGGATGATCGTGCGCGTTCCGGGCGGGTATTTGGTGCAAGCGGAGGAATGCTGGCGCAAGCGACCGTGAATTTCATCGCGAAATGCAGTATACTGAGGCAATAGTTTTCGAAGAACGGCGGTCGAGGGACGCATGATCACATACGGACAATGGGTGGATTGGAACGAGCGCTACAATTGTTTTCCATACATAGAGGTTTATGATTTCGCGGCGGAGCGCGTACGGAACTGGGAGCGATTGTGGGAGGAAGCGGGAGAAGCCGCGGTCGTGCTGGAGAGCGGGAAAGCCGGACGGTATACGTTCGTCGGCGCGGAGCCTGCGGAGTGGGTGTCGGGCGGGCTGACCGAGGCGGTTCGGCGTAAGGCGGGCGGCGGCAATCAAGCGGACGGCGAGAGGTTGGTCGGGCCGCCGCTGCAGGTATTGCGGCAATGGATGGCCGAGTTCGCCTCGCCGCCGGTGCCTCGCGCGCCCAAGTTTACCGGCGGCATCGTCGGTTACCTGGCGTACGACGTCGTTCGAACGATCGAGCGTCTGCCGAGCGACGCGGCGGCGGACTCGCCCGTACCGGACTACTTCTTTATGCGGTTGGAGAAGCTATGGATCATCGACCATGTCGACCAACGGCTCTATTGCGCGGCGTATCGGACTCGCCCCATGGGCGAGCGGTGGGACGGAGAGGCGCTTCGCGCGCGCTATGAAGAGGCGCGGGCGGCCGTCGCCGAGATGAAGCGGGCGTGGGACCGATGGACGCAGGCGGAAGCGCCGGCGCTGGATATCCCCGAGGCGCTCGACATCGACGTCGAACGGATGGCGGACGTCCGGCTCAGCTTGCCGAAGGAGCGGTATATGAACGCGGTCGAGCGGATTCGCGAATATATCGCGAGCGGCGACGTGTTCCAGGTCAATATCAGCGTCCGGCAATCGAAGCCGCTGCGCGCGTCCCCGGAGCGGGTGTTCGAAGCGCTGCGGCGTCTCAACCCGTCGCCTTATATGGCGTTCCTGCGCCTCCCCGGCGGCGAACGCATCGTCTCCGGCTCGCCGGAGCTGCTCGTGCGTCTCGAGCATGGCCGCCTCTCGACGCGGCCGATCGCCGGCACGCGTCCGAGGGGGCGGGACGTCGGCGAGGACGGAGCGCTCCGCGAGGAGTTGCTGCTCAGCGAGAAGGAGCGCGCGGAGCATATTATGCTCGTCGACCTGGAACGGAACGACCTCGGGAAAATTTCGACGTTCGGCACGGTTCGCGTCAAGGAACTGATGGCCGTCGAGCACTATTCCCACGTCATGCATATCGTGTCGGAGGTCGAAGGCGAGCTGGCCGACGGCAGGGACGCGTTCGACTGCATCGCGGCGGTCTTCCCCGGAGGGACGATTACCGGCGCGCCGAAGGTTCGCACGATGGAGATCATCGAAGAGTTAGAGCCTGTCCGACGCGGCGTCTATACCGGCGCGATCGGATGGATTGACTATAACGGCAATATGGAATTAAATATTACTATACGCACGCTGGTGTACAACGACGGAACGGCTCACGTGCAATCGGGGGCCGGGATCGTGATCGATTCCGTTCCGGAGAAGGAATTCGCGGAATCGTTAAACAAGGCGAAGGCGTTGTGGAAAGCGGTAGAAATCAGCGAACGCGCGTGACGAGCGGAGCGGAGCAGAGGAGAGGGAGGCGTTACTATGATTTTGGTCATCGATAATTACGACTCTTTTACGTACAACCTGGTACAGTATCTCGGGGAGCTTGGCGAGGAGGTCGTCGTGAAGCGGAACGACGAGATCGATCTCGACGGCATCGCCGCGATGCGGCCCGATCATATTTTGATTTCGCCGGGGCCATGCACGCCGAACGAGGCGGGCGTGTCGCTCGGCGTCATCGAACGGTTTAAGGGAGAAATCCCGATCTTGGGCGTCTGTCTCGGACATCAGGCGATCGGACAAGCGTTCGGCGGCGACGTCGTGCGAGCCGAGCGGCTGATGCACGGCAAGACGTCGCCGATCGAACACGACGGCCGCACGATGTTCGAAGGGCTGCCGAATCCGTTCACGGCGACGCGCTACCATTCGCTTATCGTGAAGCGGGAGACGCTGCCGGACGTATTGGAAATTTCCGCGCAGACGGCGGAAGGCGAAATTATGGGCCTTCGGCATAAGCAGTATCCGATCGAAGGGGTGCAGTTCCACCCGGAATCGATCATCACGGAGCATGGCCTTACGATGCTTCGCAACTTCCTCGACCGGACGCGGCGGGCGAACGCATGAAGCTGTGGTGGAACGGAACGATAATCGACGAGACCGAAGCCGTGATCCCGATAACCGATCACGGCTTTCTCTACGGGATGGGGCTGTTCGAGACGTTCCGCACGTACGGCGGCAAGCCGTTCCTCCTCGACCGGCACGTGGAACGGCTGCGGGCCGGCTGCGAGGAGCTGCGGATCTCTTACGAGCCGGACGCCTCCGAGATCGGAACGGCGATCGCGGAAGCGCTTCGGGCGAACGGCTTGACGGACGGGTACGTCCGCTGGTCCGTCTCCGCCGGAGCGGCGCCGCTCGGGCTGCCGAGCCCCGCCGGTTACGGGGCGCCGAACGTCGCCGTTATGGCGAAGTCGCTCGGGACGGGCGCGCCGGCGCCGAAAGAGCTGCATGTGCTTAGGCTGCCGCGGAACGGGCCGGAGGGCGGCGTCGTTCGGCGGAAGTCTTTTCATTATATGAACAATGTGTTGGGGAAATGGGAGCTCGCGGAGCGAACGGCGTCCCCGTCGGCGGAAGGGTTGTTCGTCGACGCGCAAGGCTTCCTCGCGGAAGGCATCGTCAGCAACGTCTTCTGGGTCGCGGACGGGGCGCTTTACACGCCGTCGCTCGATACGGGCTGCCTGCCGGGCATCACGCGCGACGTCGTGCTCGAGCTGGCGCGGGAAGCCGGCCTCCCCGTCGTCGAAGGACGGTTCGCTTGGGAGACGCTGCTTGCGGCCGACGAAGCGTTCGTCACGAACTCCGTGCAGGAGCTTACGCCGGTCGGCGTTTTGTACGATACGGCCGGGTCGGAACGGAAGCGGTGGGCGCCGGAAGCGGGACCGGTAACGGAGCGGCTCCGGCAGTCGTACCGCAAGCTTACGGGAATCGAGGGATCGCATACCGATGACCATTCATAAAGATCTTGGGCGTCGCACGCTTATCATGGGCATTCTGAACGTCACGCCCGATTCGTTCTCGGACGGGGGCAAATACACGACCGTCGAGCGGGCGGTCGAGCACGCGCGGCGGTTGATCGCCGAAGGCGCCGACATTCTGGACGTCGGGGGAGAATCGACTCGACCGGGATACGTTCCGGTTACCGACGAAGAAGAGATCGCGCGGGTCGTTCCCGTGCTGGAGGCGCTGCGCCGAGACGGCATCGACGTTCCGATCTCGATCGATACGTATAAGAGCGCCGTCGCGGAAGCCGCGCTTGCGGCGGGGGCCACGATCGTTAACGACATCTGGGGCGGCAAGAAAGATCCTCGGCTGCTGGAAGCGGCCGCGAGGCGCAACGCGCCGGTCGTCCTCACGCATAACCGAGACGATATGAATTACGGCCCCGACTTCGTCGTCGACGTATATAACGATTTAAGCGAGTGCGTCTGGGTCGCGAAGGCGGCGGGCATCCCGGACGATCGTATTATTCTGGACCCCGGGATCGGCTTCGCGAAAACCCGTCGGCATAATCTTGAGCTGTTGAACCGATTGGAAGCGGTCGCGTCGCTCGGTTTTCCCGTCTTGCTCGGGACGTCGCGCAAGCGATTCATCCGCGACATTCTGGACGCGGGGCCGGAGGACGTCGTCGAAGGCACGATCGCGACGACGGCGCTCGGCGTACAAAAGGGCGTCTCGATCGTGCGCGTGCACGACGTCGGAGCGAACGCCAAGGCGGCGCGAATGGCGGACGCGATCGTGCGAAGCGGCGAAGAGCTGTAACCGATAAAAGGGGGAAGCAAGATGGACACGATAAAGCTGGAGCGAATTCAGCTATACGGCAGGCACGGCGTGTTCGCGGAGGAAAACCGGCTCGGCCAGCGTTTCTACGTCAGCTTGGAGCTGAAGCTCGACCTCTCGAAGGCCGGGGAGACCGACGACTTGGAGCACACCGTCAATTACGCGGAAGTATACGGCCTAGCGAAGGACGTCGTGGAAGGCGAAACATTCAAATTAATTGAAGCGCTGGCAGAGACGCTCGCTTCCCGCATTCTTGACGCGTATGCTAAAATACATGAGGTAACGGTTCGCGTTATCAAGCCGCACCCGCCGTTCGACATCGTGTTCGACGGCGTAACGGTCGAGTTGACGCGCCGCCGGAAGGCGGCGTCATGAGCGTCGCTTATTTGGGCTTAGGCTCCAATATCGGGGATCGGGACGTCATGCTGGCGCAAGCGATCAAGCGATTGAACGGCCATCCTTCGGTACGGGTGACCGACGTCTCGCCGCTGTACGAGACCGATCCCGTCGGATACGAGGATCAGCCTCCTTTTCTCAACATGGCTTGCCGTATCGAAACTTCGCTCGCTCCGGAAGCGTTGCTCGCGGCGACGCTTACGATCGAACGGGAGCTGGGCAGAGAACGCACCGTTCGCTGGGGACCGCGGACGATCGATATCGATCTGTTGCTGTACGATAATACGACGCTGAACACGAAGGACCTGACCGTCCCGCATCCACGCTTGATGGAGCGGGCGTTCGTATTGGTGCCCCTTCTGGATATACTGGATAACAATGAGCGCGACTGGCTGCCAGGGCCCGCCGAGGGATCGGTCGACGCTGCGGGAGTGAGAAGATGGACCAGCAACAATTGGCCGGTAGAATTCGGGCATTCCGAAAGCTGAAGGGATATACGCAGAACGAATTGTCGGAGAAGCTCGGCGTCTCGGTCGCGGTGCTCGGAGCGGTGGAGCGCGGCACGCGCAAGGCCGAACCGAGATTGCTGCGCGAGATCGCCGATGCGCTCGGCATCGATAAAGAAGAATTGAACGGAACCGAAGGAGGGAATTGAGAAAATGACGAAGACGTTAAAAATCGGCAACGTCGAAACGAAAAACAACGTCGTGCTCGCGCCGATGGCCGGCGTGTGCAACCCGGCGTTCCGCTTGATCGCGAAGGAGTTCGGCACCGGCCTCGTCTGCGCCGAGATGGTCAGCGACAAGGCGATCCTGCACGGCAACGCGCGCACGATGGAGATGCTGTTCGTGGACGAGCGCGAGAAGCCACTCAGTCTGCAAATTTTCGGCGGGGATCGGAACTCGCTCGTGGCGGCTGCGAAGCACGTCGACAAGCACACGAACGCCGACATTATCGACATCAACATGGGCTGCCCGGTCCCGAAGGTCGTCAGCTGCGATGCGGGCGCTCGTTGGCTGCTCGATCCGAATAAAATTTACGAGATGGTCTCCTCCGTCGTCGACGCGGTCGAGAAGCCGGTCACGGTGAAAATGCGAATCGGCTGGGACCATGAGCATATTTACGCCGTCCAAAACGCGCAAGCGGTAGAGCGGGCCGGCGGGAAAGCGGTGGCCGTGCACGGTCGTACGCGGGAACAGCTTTACACCGGCAAGGCGGATTGGGACATGATCCGTCAGGTGAAGGAAGCCGTGAACATTCCGGTCATCGGCAACGGGGACGTCGCGACGCCGGAAGACGCGAAGCGGATGCTCGACACGACGGGCTGCGACGGCGTTATGATCGGCCGAGGCGCGCTGGGCAACCCATGGATGCTGTACCGCACGGTCGAATATTTAACGAAAGGCGAGCTCCCGGCGGAGCCGGACGCGGCGGAGAAGATGCGCATCGCCATGCTTCATCTCGATCGTCTGATCGCGTTGAAGGGCGAGGCGGTCGCCGTGAAGGACATGCGCAAGCACTTCGCTTGGTATCTCAAAGGGCTGCGCGGCGCGGCGGAAGTGAAAAACCGGATCATGGAAGTGACCACGAGAGACCAAGTCGTCTCGATTTTGGACGATTACGTCGCGGCGCTCGAGAGCGGGATGTTGGAGCCTGGCGCGCTTTCCGTTGTTTGACATTTGCTCCCCCTTGAAATATAATCGTCAATAATTTAAGGCCTGCTTGTGTTGATTCGGCCCCGCTGTTCATATAGTAATCACAAGTCGGAATACCGAACCAAATTTTCAGACGACGGGAGCTACTTAAAATGACGGAGAAAGAGGTCATTTTAACCCAAGAAGGGTTGAAAAAGTTAGAGGAAGAGCTGGAGCACCTCAAATCGGTCAAGCGCCGCGAAGTCGCCGAACGGATCAAGGTCGCGATCGGATACGGCGATATCAGCGAGAATTCCGAATACGAAGACGCTAAGAACGAACAAGCCTTCATCGAAGGCCGAATCATCACCCTCGAGAAGATGCTTCGGAACGCGCGGATCATCAACGACGACGAAGTCGACACGAACACGGTGAGCGTAGGGTCGATCGTCATCTTGGAAGATCTCGAGTTTAAAGATACGGTCGAGTATTCGATCGTAGGCAGCGCCGAGTCCGATCCGCTGCAGAACAAGATTTCGAACGAGAGCCCGGTAGGCAAGGCGATCCTTGGCAAATCGAAGGGCTCGATCGTCGACGTGAACGTGCCCGCCGGCGTCATTCAGTATAAAATCATCGATATTAAGAAGAAGTAATATAGCCCGACGACCTTGAGAGCTTCCTTCGGAGGCTTTTTTGGTTCATTGGGCTTGTCCTTCATTCGTAGGAGTGAGAATCATGAGCGATACGGTCCAACCACAAGAAACCGAAGTAAGCGAGCTGCTGCAAATCCGGCGGGACAAGCTGGATGCGCTGCGCGAGCTCGGCGTCGATCCGTTCGGCAAGCGTTATGAGCGCTCGAACTACGCAGGAGACGTACTGAAGACGTACGCGGAGACGACGGGCGAAACGCTCGACGCGAACCCGGTCGAGGTCAGCCTCGCCGGCCGCATTATGCAGAAGCGCGGCATGGGCAAGGCTTCTTTCGCGCACGTGCAAGATTTAACCGGCCGCATTCAAATTTACGTCCGCGAGGACGAAGTCGGAAGCACGCTGTACAAGGCGTTCAACTTGCTCGACCTCGGCGATATCGTCGGGGTGAGCGGCGTGCTCTTCCGCACGAAGACCGGCGAACTGTCCGTGAAGGCGAAGTCGATCGAGGTGCTGACGAAGTCGCTGTACCCGTTGCCGGACAAGTTCCATGGCCTGACGGACGTGGAGCAGCGTTACCGTCAGCGGTACGTGGATTTGATTACGAATCCGGAAGTGCAGCAGACGTTCATCACCCGTTCTCGGATCATCCAGGCGATGCGGCGGTACTTCGACGGCCTCGGCTTCCTGGAAGTCGAGACGCCGACGCTGCATGCGATTGCCGGCGGCGCCGCGGCGCGTCCGTTCGTGACGCATCATAACGCCCTCGATATGCAGATGTACATGCGGATCGCGATCGAGCTTCATCTGAAGCGCTTGATCGTCGGCGGTCTCGAGAAGGTGTACGAGATCGGCCGCGTATACCGGAACGAAGGCGTATCGACGCGCCACAATCCGGAGTTCACGATGCTCGAGCTGTACGAGGCGTACGCCGATTACCAAGACATCATGAAGCTTACGGAAAATGTGATTTCGCACATCGCCCGCGAAGTGCTCGGCACCACGACGGTCATGTACCAGGGCGTCGAGGTCAATCTGGCGCCGCCGTTCCGCCGCGCGCATATGGTCGACCTGATCAAGGAAGCGGTCGGGGTCGATTTCTGGGTCGAGATGAGCGACGAAGAAGCGAAGCGATTGGCGAAGGAGCATAACGTTCCGGTCGACCCGTCGCATACGTTCGGACATATCGTCAACTCGTTCTACGAGCAGTTCGTAGAGGAGAAGCTCGTTCAGCCTACGTTCGTCTACGGGCACCCGACGGCGATCTCGCCGCTCGCGAAGAAGAACGAAGCGGATCCGCGCTTCACGGATCGATTCGAGCTGTTCATCGTCGGCCGGGAGTATGCGAACGCGTTCACCGAGCTGAACGATCCGATCGATCAGCGGCAGCGGTTCGAAGCGCAGCTGCTGGAGCGCGAACAGGGCAACGATGAGGCGCACGAGATGGATCACGATTTCGTTCGCGCGCTCGAATACGGCATGCCGCCGACGGGCGGACTCGGCATCGGCGTCGATCGCCTCGTGATGCTGCTTACGAACGCTCCGTCCATTCGCGACGTGTTGTTGTTCCCGCATATGCGGGCGCGTTCCGTCGAGTAATAGGCAAAGCGCTCGGCCCCCGCGTCGGGGGCCGAGAAGCTTTACCGAAAAATGGGCGAAAGAAACACTTGCATTGATCTAGGCGGTTGTGATATATTATTGCTTGTCGCCGCGAGAAGGGCGGCGCCGAAATACGAAACAGCGACGGTGGGAAACATTGCCGGTTGCAATGACGGTTTCGGTTGTGGTAAATTAATAGTCCGGCCTTGAGCCGACAGCTTGTTCCTTGAAAACTGAACAACGAGCGCATACGCGCTGTGAGCTTCGGCTCATGGCAAATGTTTTAAAGCTAGCTTGTAATGAGCGCAGCATATTGAACTACCCTTTTTGGAGAGTTTGATCCTGGCTCAGGACGAACGCTGGCGGCGTGCCTAATACATGCAAGTCGAGCGGATCTTGCCCTTCGGGGCAAGGTTAGCGGCGGACGGGTGAGTAACACGTAGGCAACCTGCCCATAAGACCGGGATAACTGGCGGAAACGCCTGCTAATACCGG